>JALOLM010000056.1 GCA_025455985.1 Candidatus Nanopelagicales bacterium
TGGCCGACGTCATCTCGGACGCCATCAAGACCATCTCCGCGGGAAGCCTCACGGCCGTGGTCATCACCTTGGCCATCGCCACCACACTGATGACGAACATCACCACCAACGCCGCCGCGGCCTCGATCCTGACCCCCGTGGCGTTGACGCTGGCCGCCGGGCTGGCCGTCGATCCGGTCATCCTGCTCGCCCTAATCGGCACGTGTATCTCGTTCACGTTCATCAACCCGTTCAGCCACCAGTCGAACATGATGGTGATGCAGCCAGGCAGATACCGGATGGGGTCGTTCGTGAAGTTCGGCATCCCGCTCGTGGCGATCTGCCTGGTCACGGTGATCGGCGTGACCTACGTCCTGACGGCCTGACCTCTCGGCGGCCTCGACCCGGGCGCCGTTATGCATCCGTGAGATGTTGTCGCTCACCGATGAGATGGAAGGCGAGCACCGCCTAACACCCGGCCCTACTTGTAAACGAACGCGGTCTTCGTCACCGGATTCGGGTCCACCCAGTCGACCATGGACCCCTGCAGCGCTTCGAGGACCAGGTACGCGTCCCGGGCCACCGAGCCCCGGTAGTCCTCAAGATCGTCGCCGTACTTGAAGCTGAATTCCACGACCACCGGAGTGGTGTCCTGCTCGCCCTCGTCGTACCACGCCACGATGGCGCACTCGCTGGCCACATCGCGCTTGCCGAGCAACACCGAAGCCCCCTCGAGAACGATCTCCCTGCCCACGAAATCTGACACGAGCACGAGCGGCGACTCGGAAGGGAGTTCCTTGAGATCGTCGGCGAGCCCGGGGAACAACTTGGCGACATCGCGAAGTCGCTCAATCACACGGCCGGACTCCAGCGGCTGAGTCGTCGAGAAGCTGTAGACGCTCACAAACGGGGGCTTCACATCTTCCTCGAACTTCGTCTTGGAACCGCTGTCGTCGGCCGGCTCCATCCGCCGGTCGGAGGCGACGTAGCGATCGGGATGGCGGAACTTCAGCGTCACTTCCCGCTCCCCGGTCTCGATGTCCTCGCGCTCGCGCACGATGTACTGGTCGGCGTTGAGGTGGTGGGCATCGGTGTCGAAGAAGCGGATGAGCCTGCGGGCCTTGACCTCGGTGAAGGCCCCCTCCACAGGGATGTCCAACGTTCGCATCGTGTCGGTGAGGCTGCTCCAGAAGGAGTCGACCGTCGCCCGGAACACCGACTCGTCGCCGTCGAACAGTGATGCCAGCAACATCACCTTGTACTCCCGGGACGTGACGTTCTGCCGCTTTGCCATAGCGCCTCCTTCAGATCCCGGCCGACGCTAGCAGCGCCAGGCCCCGTCAGTCCTCCTGATTGGGGCTGCCCCCTGGCACACCGGGCCCGAAGTAGGCGATCGAGTCCTGCACGGATCGCAACTGCCGGATCGAGGTCCGGAAGCCCTGGGCCGGAGCAGTGCGCGACTGATTGCGCGCGAAGCAATAGGTCGGACCGCTGGCCAGCGAGTAGTCCAGGATCACCTCACCACGCCAGTCCCGGCCCTCGGCGCGGCCGCTGACCGCAAACCCCTGCCGGAAGTACAACGGGCCGTATCCGGCCTCGGGCAGTTGCCGGATCCGCGAGGAGTCCACCGCCACTCGCCTCCAGTTCGATCGCAGAGACTGACGCAAGGTGGATCGCTGACCGGCGAAGTAGTTGGCCACAGACTCCTGCACCGAGGCTCCGTTGCCGCACAGGATCGAGCTGAAGCCGTAGTCGTTGGTGAGCAGGCCGTTACCCGAGACGATCGTGATTCCGTAGGCGCCGTCAGCCGACACCCAATTACGCGGTCCGGCCCAACTCCAGTACTGCGAGTTCTGATGCTTTATCGACCGCGGCGGTAGCTCTGTCGGCAAGGCACTCGCAGGCAGCAGACCCACTGAGCAGACGACAGCGATGGTGACCGCGATTGGCATGGCGTGCATGCCGGTCAGGCTACGCCCGCCAGGCGTGCCTGGAAAGCCCCCTCAGAGCCCCCACGTCCGGTACGGCGATCGCGCGAGGTTCACGTTGTAATAGCGGGGGTCGTCCGAGACCTCCTGCGCAGCCCAGTCGGGCAACTGGAACTGCTCGGACTCATCCGACAACTCAAGTTCGGCCATCACCAAGCCCTCGTTGTCACCGGCGAAAACATCGACCTCCCATCGGTGCCCGCCGACCTCCACGATGTGACGGACCTTGTCGATCACGGGGCCTCGGGCAAGTTCGGCCAGCATGGCACTGGCATCCGCCACCGGGATCTCGTACTCGAACTCGCTGCGAGAGACTCCCTGTGAGCGACCCTTGATCGTGATGAATCCCCGCTCCCCCTTGACCCGCACCCGAACCGTGGCCGTGTCACCGTCCGACAGATAACCCTGCATGATCCGCGTGGCCTCGATCACGCCGTCTCGCCAGGAGTCACCGGTCACCAGGAATTTGCGTTCGATCTCTACGCCCATTGCCCGCTACTTCAGGTCGTCGTCGTGTCCGGTGAACTCGTCCATGGAGTGGTAGACGCCCACCTTGTCCAGGACGAAGTCGCGGATGCCGACCGGCAGCACCCCACTGAGGATCTTGTTCAGTTTGGCCGTCCACGGGATCAGCAGGAAAGGATCCCCCTTGAGCATCTCTTTCCAGGACCCGTCGACGACCTCCTCCTGCTCCAGCATGGGCGTGAGCAAGATACCTTTGGCGCCGTCGAACATGCCGGTGTTGATGTACGTGGGGCACACCGTGGTCACTTTGACATTCGTGTGACCGGCCTGCTCAAGCTCCAAGCGCACCGAGTCCGACCACCCGATCGCCGCCCACTTCGAGGCGGCGTAGACCGCCATCCGCGGGTTGGACACGAGCCCGGCCGACGATGCGATGTTCATGATCCGGCAGTCGGTGCCGGAGGCGATCATCGCGGGCAGGAACTGCGCAGTGATGAGCATCGGGGCCACCGAGTTGACGGCCATGGTCATTTGGATGGCTGCGGCGTCCTCAATCTCCCAGAAGTACGATTTCCCGCGCACGATTCCGGCGTTGTTGATCAGAACCTCAACGGCCCCCACCTCGTCGAGCACCTGGGCCGATGCTTCTGCGATCGCCTCGGCAGAGGAGACGTCCACCACATATCCAGACACCGTGCCGCCGGCCGCTGCGAGTTCTTCGAGAGTCTCGTTGAGCGCCTGCTCGTTGATGTCCCATAGGACGACCGCGGCGGCGCCCTCCTCGACTGCTCTGGCGGCGAAGAGCTTTCCCAGCCCCATGGCTGCGCCTGTGACCAGGACCGTCTTACCTGCTACCGACTTCATCCGAACCTCCACTCGCGTGACCCTTCGACGATATCCGCGAACGGGCGAGCACGAGGGGTCGAACCTCGATCAGTCGCCGAGTCGGGGGGTCAACCACTCGAGCACGTCGTTGAACACCTCCTCCTGCTCCGGCTCGTTGTGCGGCTCGTGGTACATCCCCTCGTATTCGATCAGCGTCACATCACCGGACATCTGCCCCACGAGCTTCTTGCTCGCCGATGGGACGGTGAGTCGGTCAGAGGTCCCGTGAATGATCAACAGCGGAACCGGGAAGTCGGTCTGGGTCATGATCGCGTCCATGGCCGCGAAGGTTGACTTCGCCAAGCCGAGCGAACCCTTGTCGTGGACCAAGGGATCGGCCTTGTACGCGGCAACCACCTCAGGGTCCCGGCTGACGCCCTCGGGATCCAACCCGGTCGGGATCGCAACGCCGGGGATGATGCCGCCGAGGATCTGGGCGAGTGTGAACTTCAGCTTCTGTTCGCGCAGTTCACTGTCGAGCGCTGGTGCCGACGCCACCTGGGCCACAACATCCGGGTGGTGAGCCACCGTGTAGGTCATCGTGATCAGACCGCCCAGACTGTGGCCATAGATCACCAGCGGGGCATCCGGGAACTGCATGCGGGCGTCGTCAAGAAGTTCACCGACGTCAGCCCCCGCCTTGTCGATGGACAGGTCACCCCTGCCGCCACTGGACTTCCCGTGGCCGCGCAGGTCGAGCGCGAGAACCGCGTACCCAGCGTCCGTGAAGCGCTGCGCGAGATGCCCGTAACGGCCCGAATGTTCCCCGAGGCCATGGACGAGGCAGACCACGGCGATGGGGTCGGCGTCCGGTAGCCACTGCTGACGATAGATCTGGGCACCGTCGTGGGCGGTATGGGTGGTTTCGGAGTGTTCCATGACGGCATTCTTCCCTAGCCCGGACAAAAGCCACCACCGGCCTGGGACAAAGGCAAACCCACGGGACATCGGTCTGCGGCCACAGGCCCTACAAGCACACAGGGAGGGCCAGGGCCCGAAGGCCTGACCCTCCCTGTGAAAAGGACGCGGGGAAGTCCGCCAGAGTTCAGCGGCGTCCGGGGCGGTCAGAGACGACCTCTGCCCAGTAGATGCGCGGCACGCAGTCAATGAAAAGCAGCGGCGCGACGTAGGAGCGGATCTTCTTCATGTGAACCTCCTCGGGAAAACGAACCCTCGTTGTGGCTCTTTGTTAACCTTTCGTTCACTTACTGTACCCCACTGGGTCATTTGCAGGAACCGACAGGCCGAAACGGGGACCACCATTAGGCTTCTCAGCAGTCCCCCTGGAGGCACGGTGAGCGATGACCTGAAGGCGTACATCAGCGCCACGACACCGATGTTCGACGAGCCCGACACCGCCTCCCGAGAGGCATTCCAGGCAACCGCCGCGATCCTGTCCCGAGGGGATCAAGCAGCGCACAACCTCGCCGGGTACGCGACCTACCTGGGCTGGACGGCTGAGCAAGTGCGCGCCCTGGCTGAGCCCGCGTCGGCATGGCGCAGTTCGCCGCCTCCCCTGCTGCGCAAACTCATCGCCGCAGGAATGGAGCAGCAGAGCACCGCCTACGCCGTCTTCCTCGTGCAGGTCACACGGATCGCCTGCGTGCAGTTCGCCCCCCGCGACTCGGGGGCTGCCCGGGCGGCCAGCGAAATCGCGGCCAGCATCACCCGGTTCACCCCCGTCAGCAACACCGCCCTGGAGCCGCCAGCCGCAACCCCCACAGAACCTTCCGCTACGCAGACAGTGGGCGAGGCGCTCGATGAGCTCGAACGACTGGTGGGCCTGGAGTCCGCCAAACGCGAGATCAACCAACAGGTCCAGCTCCTGCGGATTGCCGCGATGCGCCAGGCGGCGGGACTCAAGAACCCTTCGGTCAGCAGACACCTGGTGTTCCTCGGCAACCCCGGCACCGGCAAGACGACGGTCGCCCGGATTGTGGGTCGCATCTACCGGGCTCTGGCAGTCGTTCCCGACGGGCACCTGGTGGAGACTGACGCCTCCGGGCTGATCGCCGGGTATGTGGGCCAGACCGCGATCAAGACCTCGGAGCAGATCACAAAGGCTCTCGGCGGAATCTTGTTCATCGACGAGGCCTACGGACTGACCCGCAACGAGTTCGGCCTCGAGGCCATCGACACCCTGGTCAAAGCGATGGAGGACAACCGCGAATCACTGGTCGTCATCGTCGCGGGCTACACCCAGGAGATGCGTGATTTCCTGGCCTCCAATCCGGGGCTGGAATCCCGGTTCCCCACCACCATCACGTTTGACGACTACACACCGCAGGAGTTGCTGGCAATCCTGAGCCGAATCGCCGCCGACAGTGACTACCGGATCGAAACGCCTGACGACCCTGTACTTGCTGCATGGGTGACGCAGGCGGCGCAACGGGAGGGATTCGGCAACGCCCGCGAGATGCGCAATGCGTTCGAGGCAGCGGTGCGCCGGCACGCCTGGCGGCTTCGTGACACCGCGGATGTCACGGTCGACCAGATGAAGACCCTGACAACCGCGGACCTGGTTGAGGTCGCGTCCGGCTGATCTGCAAGGTGAGGTTGGCGGTCAAGAACCCTTTCGGTGACCATATGACCACCCACTGGTCCGCCCGTCACCAAAAGCATCCGCAGGCAGCCCAATGCCGGACCCCTGCCAGACTGGGCCCCGTGCGTATCGGCGTGGTGATGCTCCCAACCGACCCCTGGGCGCGCAGTGTCGCCAGGGCCCAGCACCTGGACACCCTCGGTTTCGACCATCTGTGGACCTACGACCACCTGTCCTGGCAGCGGTACCGCGACCAGGACTGGCATGCAGCAATACCCTGGCTGACCGGGATCGCGGCGGCCACCAGCCATGTGCGCCTTGGCACGCTTGTCACCTCCCCCAACTTCCGCCACCCGGTGACGTTGGCCAAGGAGGCGATGACCCTCGACCACATCAGCGCGGGCCGGCTCACCCTCGGCGTGGGTGCCGGAGGCACGGGGTTCGACGCGACCGTGTTCGGCGACCAGCCGTTGAGTCCGCGCGCACGAGCCGACCGCCTCGAGGCCTTCGTGGAAGTGCTCGACGGCCTGCTGCGGACCCCGGAGTACTCGGTTGAGAACTCCCACTACCGGGTACACGAGGCGCAGATGATCCCCGGCTGCGTGCAGCGACCGCGACTGCCGTTGGCGGTCGCAGCAGCCGGGCCGCGCACGATCGCGACCGCCGTGCGCTATGGCGACGCATGGGTCACGTTCGGTGATCCCGCAAGCAGCGATCCGACAGTGGCCGGCATGGATGCAGCCGTCAGGTCACAGTCGTCCTTGGTCGACCGCACCTGCGAACGGCTCGGCCGCGACCCTGCCAGCCTCGACCGGATCTTTCTCAGCGGCAACGATCCCCGGCGACCGTTGACGAGCTTGGATGCCTTCGCCGACTTCGTCGCCTGGGCGCAGGACGTCGGGTTCACCGACTTGGTCGTGCACGATCCCCGGCCTGACGATCCGGTGTGGGACCAGGACCCGCTGATCCTCGATGAGATCGCGGCTGCGGTCCTCAGCTCTTGACCCGCCGGGCTTTCCACAACGCGTCTGCCGTCCACAACAGCGGCGCCCCCAGCGCGATGAGGGGCAGAACCGCTGAAGGCGGCCATAGTTGACCGAGCACCGCGGCCACGGCAGGGATCACCAGGCATGCCACTCCGAACAGAACCGATGTGGCTACCGAAATCAGCAGGAAGCCGTTGCTGGCCCAGCGCATCCTCCACACAGACAGGTGCGTGCTACGGCAGGCGAACGCATTGGCGGCCTGCATGATCACCACACTCAGAAACGCCGCACCTGAGGCCGCCCACAGCGCAGAACCATCCGGCCACTGCAGACCGGGTCGCCAACCAGCTGCGACGAGGGCCGCCACGAAGACCGCCAACTCCACGATCGCTTCGGTCGGCCCCAGCACACCGAAGGCGCGCGTGGCCACAGTCCGGTCCAGCAAGCCACCCGACACCGGTGGGTGCTCCAGGACCCGATGGTCGGGCTTCTCCGCGCCCAGTGCGATGGCCGGCAGCGTGTCGGTACCGAGGTCGAGAGCCAGGATCTGCAGAACCCCGAGCGCCAATGGGAAGTGAGCGCCGGACAGCGCCCACACCACGAACGGCGCGAGTTCGGCGACGTTGTCAGTCAAGTGGTAGGTGAGGAATCGCCGGGCGTTGAGGAACGTGCCGCGGCCCTGCCTGACCGCTGCCACGATCGTGCCGAAGTGGTCGTCCAGAAGCACCAGGTCGGCGGCCTCGCGGGCGATGTCCGTACCGCCTTCTCCCATTGCGACGCCGATATCCGCCTCGCGCAGAGCCGGCGAGTCGTTGACCCCGTCGCCAGTCATCGCCACGACATGGCCACGCGCTCGCAGCGCCCTTGCCACGCGTAGTTTGAGCTCCGGCGAGATACGCGCCAGAACCGCACCATCGCGATCAACCAGCGCGCCGAGTTCACCATCGCCGCTGGGCAGGTCGTCGCCGGTGAGAACTGGGGAGGAGGGCAGCAACAGACCCACCTCGCGGGCAATGGCCGCTGCCGTGCTCGGGTGGTCCCCAGTGACCAGGACCAGTGAGATGCCCGCCTGCCGACAGGCCGCAACGGCCTCCCCGACCCCCGGCCGCGGCGGGTCCTCGAAGCCGAGCAGACCGAGCAGGTTTAGCGGTCCACCGTCTGCAGCCTCAGGCGGACCCTGCGCAACAGCCAGCACGCGCAGGCCCGACCCCGAATACCGGGCCAGCGCTTCGTGAGCACCTTCGTCGGTGCTGCACAACGCAAGAACGGCCTCGGGCGCCCCTTTGCACACGACACGGTCGGCACGCACGGACACCGTCATCCTGCGGGCCGAGTCGAACGGCCGGTAGGACACTTCGTCATCCAGCGGTGGGTCCAGATTCAGGCGGCGGGACAACGCATCAACCGCTGCGTCCATGGGATCGCCATGTGGCAGCCACTCGGACCCCACCTGCACGACGTATCCCCGTGAGGCCATCCGGGCGCTGTGGACAAGTTCCGCGACGGCTGTGCGAACGTGGGCATCACAGGTCACCTCGGCAGTCGGCTCGTACCCTTGCCCGACGATGTGCCCCTCGCCCAAGGGGGTCCACACCGCCACGACGTTCATCCGGTTCTGTGTGATCGTTCCGGTCTTGTCCGTACAGATGATGCTGGTCGCGCCGAGGGTCTCCACAGACTCCAGCCGGCGGACCAACGCCTTTTGCGCGGCCATCCGCTGCGCGCCGATCGCCAGCGAAAGGGTCACGGTGGGCAGCAGACCCTCGGGCACCAGTGCCACCGTGACCCCGATGCCGAAGATGAACCCCTGTGACACCGGCACCCCGAGCAGGAGCATGAGGACGAAGAACACGACCCCTACGCTCACGGCGATGAGCGCAACGGTGCGCACAAGTTTGCGAATGTCGAGTTCGAGAGGGGTTCGTGGGCGCGGTTCCGACTGCGCGAGATCAGCGATCTGACCGAAGCGACTTCTCGACCCCGTCGCCGTCACCGTTGCCCGACCCTCCCCCGACACGACGAAGGTCCCGGCGTGCATCGCCGCCCCGACCGCTACAGATTCCGGGACGCTCTCGCCGGTGAGTGTCGAGGTGTCCACCATCAGCGCCTCGGCCGCCACACAGGTCATGTCCGCCGCGATGCGGTCGCCCTCGCGCAGGATGACTAGATCCCCGGGGACGATCTGGTCCGCATCGATGACCTGAGGAAGGCCATCCCGGACCACGCAGGCGCGCACCGGCAGTAGTTGCTGCAGGCGACTGGCAGCCCGTTCGGCGCGGTACTCCTGCACGAACGC
>JALOLM010000057.1 GCA_025455985.1 Candidatus Nanopelagicales bacterium
CAGTTGTCGACCACAGGCACTCCCAGCACCTGCGTCGCCCACTGGTAGGTGTCCGGGTCGAGCCGCTCGCCGGCCAGGAACAGACACTGCAGGCTGGAGATGTCGTGATCGGCGATCAGCCCGCCCTCGGGGTCCTCCTTGCGGATGGCCCGGATCGCGGTGGGTGCGGTGAACAGGCCCTTCACGCGGTGCTGTGCGATCACCCGCCAGAAGGCAGCCGCATCCGGCGTGCCCACCGGCTTCCCCTCGTACACGATCGTCGTGGCGCCCACCAGCAGCGGTGCGTAGACGATGTAGGAGTGGCCGACCACCCAGCCGACGTCGGAGGCGGCCCACCACGTGTCGCCCGGACCGATGTCGTACACGTTGGCCATCGACCAGGCCAGGGCCACGGCATGCCCGCCGTTGTCGCGGACGACCCCTTTGGGCTTTCCTGTGGTGCCGGACGTGTACAGGATGTACAAGGGGTCGGTCGCCCGCACGTCCACGCAGTCGACGGGGGCCGCCCGGGCCATCAGCTCCTGCCAGTCATAGTCACGGTCGCCCATCTCGGCTCGCAGTTGCGGTCGCTGCAGGATGACGCAGGCGTCCGGGGAGTGCGCGGACTGGGCCAGCGCGTCGTCCAGCAGCGGCTTGTAGGCCACGATCCGGTTGGGTTCGATGCCGCAGGAAGCCGCGAGTATCACTTTGGGCTGCGCGTCGTCGATGCGGGCGGCGAGTTCGTGCGCGGCGAAACCGCCGAAGACCACCGAGTGCACCGCCCCGACGCGGGCGCAGGCGAGCATGGCGATCACGGCCTCCGGGATCATCGGCATGGACAGGACGACGCGGTCACCGGCGCTCACCCCGAGATCGCTCAGAACCCCGGCGAACGTGGCGACTTCGTCGAGCAGCTCGGAGTACGTGAGGGTGCGGCTCGTGCCGGTGACCGGGCTGACGTAGTGCAGTGCCGGGCGATCCCCGCGGCCGGCCGCGACGTGGCGATCGACGGCGTTGTGGCAGGTGTTGAGTACCCCGTCGGAGAACCAGCGGTACAACGGCGCGCCGGTGTCATCGCAGACGACGGTCGGTTCCTCGCTCCACTCGATCGCCACGGCAGCCTCCCGCCAGAAGCCATCCGGATCGGACAGGCTTCGCTCATATGTCTGCTGGTATCCCATCGGTCCTCCCTCGCAACGGAGGCCAGTCTGCTTCCAAGGCAGGGACACCCGCCAGGGCTTCCTGCGCCGGAATGGACGAACGGGCTTCTGGAGTGGACGAATGGCGGTCGTCGTGTCGGATCTGCGGCTCGGCAAGCCAGGTCGGCGTGCGGCCGCCCGTGCCGGCGCGGAGGTGTCGGAGTCCGGGTTGCCGTCGTGCGGTGGCCGCGTCTGCAGGCAGAGTTGTCGCCGAGTCACGAATGCCGCTGACATGCGGGTCTTGGTGACTCAAGTGCAGCTGAGTTGCCGCTCAATCACCAAGACGCCCGGGCTGCGGGATGTTCGTGACCCAGGTGCAACTGCGCGGCCGCTTGGTGGTTCCCGCTGCGCCTCGGGCCACGGGATCCTCACGTCAGAACCGGCTGCATCGCTTCACTCCGGCTCACAGGCCGGTATCCGCCGGCGTCGTGGGCCAGAGCCCCCAGGAGATCGACGTCACCCCGCCGCCACGGTCAACTGCGACCTCACCTGTGCCAGCGATCGATCGCGATGTGCCGCCTGCGCTGCCACGGCGGCCCCGGCGTCGCGGCGTCGCAGCGCACGAATCAGCGCGGCGTGTTCGGCGATGATGTGGCGCCGGTTGTCCGGGTCCAGGAAGTAGAGGCCGCGATAGGCCTGCGTGGCGTCCCACAGGGTGTGCAGGATGCGGGTCAGCCGGAGCATGCCGCCGGCGGTGAAGACGGCGAAATGGAACGCCCGGTTGGCCTGTGCGATGGCGCTGACATCCCCGGTGTCCATCGTCGCATCGACCTCGCCGGCCAGTTGCTCGATCCGGTCGAGGTCGGCGTCGCTGAGGTGGCGGACCGCCTCCCGGATCGCCTCGGCCTCCAGCAGCTCGCGCAGGCGGTAGACCTCCTGCATGTCCGAGGCGCGCAACTGTGCGACGAAGTAGCCGCGGTTCGGCTCGTGGACCACCAAGCCCTCGGCCTGCAGCCGGGTGAGTGCCTCGCGCAGCGGGATGCGGCTGATGCCGTACCGGGCGGCCAAGGACTCCTGCACGATCTTCTGCCCCGACTGCAGATGGCCTGAGAGCAGATCGGCCCGGATCTGCTCGGTGACCGACATCAGCGGAAGGCCGGGATGCCGGTGAGGGCCTGCCCGATCACCAGGGTGTGCATCTCGTTGGTGCCCTCGTAGGTGTAGACCGACTCGAGGTTGTTCATGTGCCGGATGATCGGGTACTCCAACGTGATGCCGTTGCCGCCGAGGATGCCCCGGCATTCCCGGGCGATCGCCAGCGCCTCCCGCGCGTTGTTGAGCTTGCCCAGGCTGACCTGCTCGGAGGTGATCTCATGGCTGTCTTTGAGGCGGCCCAGGTGCAGGGCGAGGAGCATCGCCTTGCCGAGTTCCAGGGCCATGTCGGCGAGCTTCTTCTGAGTCAGTTGGTAGCCGGCGATGGGCTTGTCGAACTGCACGCGGTCGACGCTGTAGTCGATTGCGGTCTGCAGGCAGTCCCGCGCCGCCCCGACTGTGCCGAACGCGATCCCGAAGCGGGCCTCGTTGAGACACCCCAGGGGGCCGCGCAGTCCTCTGGCCTCCGGCAGCATGGCGTCGGCGGGCAGGCGGACATCCTGCAGCACCAGTTCGCTGGTGACGGAGGCCCGCAGCGAGAGCTTCTTGTGGATCTCGTTGGCCGTGAAACCCGCGGTGTGGGTGGGTACCACGAAACCGCGGATGCCGTCGTCGGTCTGCGCCCACACCACGGCAACATCGGCGACGTTGCCGTTGGTGATCCACATCTTCGAGCCGTTGAGCACCCAGTCCCCGCCGTCGCGCTTGGCGAACGTGCGCATGCCCGACGGGTTGGAGCCGAAGTCCGCCTCGGTCAGTCCGAAGCACCCGATGGCTCCGCCGGCGGCCATCTCCGGCAGCCAGCGCTGCTTCTGCTCCTCGGAACCGAAGTGGTGGATCGCGAACATCGCCAGCGATCCCTGCACGCTGACCAGGGAGCGGATGCCCGAGTCGCCCGCCTCCAGCTCGGTGCAGGCCAGTCCGTACGCCACGGCGGAGGTGCCCGCGCATCCGTAGCCTTCGAGGTGCATACCGAGCACTCCGAGGTCCCCGAGCTCCCGGGCCAGTTCCCGGACGGGCAGCTGGCCGGTGTCGAACCAGTCGCCGACCTCCGGCTTGATGCGGCGGTCCACGAAGGTGCGCACCACATCGCGCATGGCGATCTCCTCTGCGGAGAGCAGGCCGTCGACGGCGAACAGGTCGAGTGGGGCGGTGGGCATAGGTCGGACTCCTTTGTATGCAATTAGGGATAAGTGTATACAAAGCTGCCATGTCTCAAATAGGGTGGGTGCGGCTGAGGGGAAGTGACCGCAACCGGCCGCGTGCCTCTTTCGATCGTCCCGTCCCCGGCAGTTGCGGCAGCGGCCCAGGGCGCTGAACGCATCTGTCTGGGAGTGCGCTAGCGCCACCGGGCGGCAGTCGGGCGCGCGCCTCAGTCTGTGGCGTCGGGTGCTACTTCTTGACCTTCCACTTCGTCGTGGAGGAGTAGGAGGTGTACAGACTGGTGGCCGGAGCGGTCAGTTTCAGCGTCACCTTCAACTTCTTCTCGCCGAGGGTCTTGATGGTCACCTTCCCCTTCGAGGTGATCGTCACCTTCGCGTACTTCTTGCCCTTGGGCTTCACCGTGACTTTGGCCTTGGCTTCCTGCCCGGCGTTGGTCATGACCGACTTCTTCAGCAGGACGGTCTTGCCGTTGTACTTGATCTTCTTCGGGACCTTCACCGTCGCGGTCTGCTGCAGTGGTGCCGGGGTGACAGCCGCGGTCGAGGCACTGGGCGGGCCCTCACCCACCGCGTTCTTGGCGCGGACGGTGAAGGTGTAGGACTGTCCGTTGGTCAGTCCGGTGACCTCGCAACTGGTGCCGGCGGTGGTACAGGTGGCAGCACCGGGTGAGGCGATGGCCGTGTAAGAGGTGACCGCCGTTCCGCCGTCGGTGGCCGGAGGTTGCCAGCTCACGGTCGCGGCAGCAGAGCCGGGTGAGGCAGATGCCGCGTTGGGCGGGCCTGGGAGCCCGAGCGGGGTGACCGGGGCTGACGCAGCGCTGGCCGCGCCGTCGCCGGCGTCGTTGCGCGCCTTCACGGTGAAGGTGTAGGGCTGGCCGTTCGTCAGGCCGGACACGGTGCACTTCAGCGGATCGGGGTCCACCCCAGGCGTGGTGGTGCAGGTGGCCCCACCGGGGGTGGCGGTCACCGTGTACTTCCAGATCGGAAGGTCGGGTGCCGTCGTGGCTGCGGAGAAGGACACGCTGACCGCGCCATCAGCCGAAGTCCCGCTGATCGAGGACGGCGCGGTCGGTGGTGTGCCATCGCAGCCCGGGAACTTGAACTTGGCGATCCGGGTCTGCCAACTGGCCGTCCCGGTCGTCTGGATGTACTGGTTGGTGTACCAGAAGGTGCAGTCGTCGACGGGGTCGACGTTCATCGACGAGTAGTCGCCCCATCGGCCAGCAGTGCCGGTCTGCACTCCGGTCCCGGTCATGATCGTCGACTCGGCCTGCGGCATCTGGTTCAAGGGATCCCAGATCTTGCGTCCGACGAACCGGATCGACGGGAAGGAGTTCGGGCCAGTGGTTGCGTTGGAGGTGCTGTAGCCCAAGGCCATGTTGCCTTGCTTGTCCACCGCCATCGAGCCCATCCAGCGGAACGTCGAACCGTCGGGGTCGGCGGTCGTGCCCTCCTGATGGACGACGGGCTGGGCGGCGTTGGGCTGTCGGATCTCGTACCAGCCGACGCCCGTCTGGGTGGTCTGTGCTGGGTTCCCGTCCATGGCGACGGTGTGGTTGGCCACGAGGGATTCATGCGTTCCGAAATTCCGGTAGGCCAATCGGTACATCAGTCGTCCACCGAGGGATTCGAGGCGTTGCGCGGTTCCCGGTTGCGGAACGCAGCGACCACGCTGCACACCGATGCACGCCCAAGTGAACGGGTTGATGTCCAGGAACGTGGGGCCGTCGAACGTGGAATTCGCGGGCGTGGTCCAGTTCACTCGGAACTTGTACAGCGTCAACTTGTCCTGGTCCGACCAGTGCTCTCCCAGGAAGTAGTTGGGGGCACCCGTGGGCGGCGGGGTCGGCCCGTCGGCGTCCGAGGGCAGCAGCGACCATTCCGCAGGCTTGTCGAAGCACACCTGGTTGGCGGTGGGGTCCCCCGAGATCATCTTGGCCCGGTTGAGCGCGCACAGTTTGGCACCCGTGAAGTTGAAGGTCGGTGGGGTGAACATGTTGTACGAGACGTAGTACCCGTCCGGCCACACCGCCAGCTTCGGATAGTCCGGCAGTCCGTTGTAGGCGAAGGCGTAGCGGTACCACGTGCCGGTCGGATCAGGTCCAGTGCTGACCGCCACGCATTCGTAGAACGTTGTTGCGGCCGTGTCGGCGGTGAACTGCGACATCAACCAGCGGTCGGAGAACTGGTCGTAGAGGACGATCGGATCACCGTCATTGCGGGTCTCACACTGACCTCCGAAACCAGCCCACAGGGTGTTCGTGTTGGCTGGTCCGTACAGCGACGTGCCGTTCTTGTTCCAGATCTGGAAGGAGAGGTTCACCATCTGGATGTAGTGGTTGGGTCCGACGTCACCGACCGTGTCGGGGGGGTAGACGGAGTTGCGGTTGTTGATGCCTTCGTAGTTCCCCAGGACCCCCGGCATCTGTTTGCCTTCGGCCGGCCCGGTCGGGTTGGGGATGACCGGCGGACCGTAGTCGCTGTTCAGGATGGTCTCGATGCGTTCATCCGGAATGGGGCGCTTTGGCGAGACCTCCCGGACGGGCGATTCCACAGCGGAGGGGCTGGCCCCCTGAGTGGGTACCAGTCCGCGCAGCGGCGGCGACACGTCATGAGCGACTGCGGTCGAGACTGCCGGATCACTGAGGACGGGCGATCCGGCGTCCGCGTGAACCGGGCTCGCGACGACGACTCCGCCGATCAGGATCGCTGAGCAAGAGAACGAAACGAGATGCCGGAGAATCATGATGCCTCCACTAGACGGTCAGAGCCTACTCCCGCAGCATCGGAGTATGGGTCGAACAGCCAGGTGGGAGCATCCAGTGGGGCCATTCGACTGCCCTCGCGGTGGAGCAACGGTCAGGAACTCGCCGGACCAGCCCAGATCGTTCTTAGGAGGAGCGCGTCCCCGCGTCCAGATCCGCGCTGCGTTCGGCCTCGCGGTCTTTGCGGTGCTGCCGCTTCTCGTCCAGGCGCGTGGCCTCGACGACTGCGAGCATGAACAGCACGAACAGGATGACCTGTGGGCTGATAGTCATGACGCCTCCTTTGTCTGCCTATGACTTCGGTGCGAACGGGGGAATTGATTACCCCGTGTGGGCGACCTGTCCGGTTCCCGCGTTGACAACAGCCGGAATGTCACACCTACGGGTGATGCTGGGGGCATGATCACGACGATTGAGATCACCGCCGACAGCGCCGAGCACGCACGGCAGGCGGCGATCGCGCAGGCCCGTGCCCAGGGCTACTCGCGGGTGGAGGCGGTGTTCACAACGGCCCTCGGGGACCGACGGTACCGAGTGCAGATGACGGTCAGTCGCGCGTGAAACGGCGCTGCAGGGATCCCGACAGTGGCAGGTACAGGCTGCGCGGGGTCAGTCGCATCGCCAGTGCCAGCGCGCGGTAGGGCATCCCCGGCGTGCTCACGCCGTGGCCGGCGCGCAGATCCTTCAGCGCAGTGTCGACCACGTCGGCGACTGGCAGCCAGAGCACGCCGGGTGCCGTCGCGTCGACGCCGGCCCGTTGCTGGAACTCGGTGTGCACGAGTCCGGGCGTGAGTACCAACAGCCGCACCCCGGTGCCCGACAGTTGTTCTCGCAGGCCCTGCGAGAACGTCGTGACCCACGCCTTGCTGGCCGCATAGGTGGGAGACAGCGGGTCGGGAGCGAAGGAGGCCATCGATGAGACATTGATGATGTCACCCTGGCCGCGGGCGATCATGGGCGGCAGCGCCGCGTGGGTCAGGCGCATGACGGCGCGCACGTTGACGCTCAGCAGTTGGTCCTCGTCGTCGACGTCATGCTCGGCGAAGTCGTCGACGTAGATGCCGAACCCGGCGTTGTTGATCAGGAGGTCGATGGGACAGTCCGGATTGCGCAACCGGGCTTCAACCCTCTTGCATGCCGGGGACTTGCCCAGATCGGCAGGCATGCAGGTGACGTCGACGCCGAACTGCTTGTTCAGTTCGTCGGCTGCGAACTCCAGGCGTGCCTGGTCGCGGGCGACGAGGACGAGGTCGTAACCCTCGGCTGCGAGGCGTCGTGCGAACTGCAGGCCGATTCCGGAGTTGCCGCCGGTGATCAGTGCTGTGGGCATAGGTCCAGCCTGTCAAGAACGGGCGTCTCGCGGTTGTTGTTCGGACGGCCGGCCGCCTGCTCGGTCCAATCGCTGCGCGTGCTGCGGCCGGTGAACTCGTTGGGGCGAGTGCCGGAGATGCTCGGTCATCCGGGATCTGGTCCCTACCCCGCCGGGGGCCGATTGGTCGCAGTTGTCGCGTTCGTGAGCGGAGATGACCTGCACAGCCGCTCACGAACCGGACAACCGCTCAGCGGGTCACCTTCACCGTGGTGGTGGTGAGGGTCCGGCCCTCGGGGGACGCGAGAGTCAGGCGGTACTTGCCTGTCGCCAGGGGTTTCTTGCCCTTGCCGACCAGTTTCCACTTCAGCACGTTCGCCCCGGCGCCACCCTTGACCGACTTGGTCAGGGTGGTGGGCTTGCGCGTCAACTTCGCGGTCACGGTTGCCGCCTCGCTCAGCGCATACGGGACCTTGAGTTTCTTGCCGGCCTTCGCGGTGAACTTGCCCGGCGCGAAGATCGCGACCAGTGGCGCCACCCCGGGGGCTCCCGGAGGACCAGTCGCGCCAGTCGCTCCCGGCGGACCGGTGGCTCCCGGCGGGCCGGTTGCTCCCGGCGGGCCGGTTGCACCTGGTGGGCCCTGCTGCCCGGCCGGAGGTTGGTAGCCGAGCGGGATGAAGAACTCCGCGGTGTCCCAGCCCGGATCGGTCGGGATCACCGTCCAGTAGGCGAAGACGCCGCACCGATCCGTGCCAGCCGGTGCCACGGTGGCGCAGTCGATGTCCAGTTTCGGATCTCCCGGCATCGGTGAGACGTGCAACTGCCGCTGCGCGGTGATGTCGACGTCGAACGAGCCCCCGCTGTCCGTGGTCACCGAGCCCATCCACCAGGTGTCGTGATCGACCAGGCCACCTTCCGGGGAGCCGTAGCCCTGGGCGATGTCCAGCGGGAAGGTCGCGTTGGGTGGGAAGTCCCTGCCGGACACGGTGAGTTGTTCGCTGCCGACCAGGTTGTTGGACGGGCTCACCTCGATGAACGGGTCGAATCCGTAGGTCAGGGGGGCGAAGGCACGCACGGCGGTGCGGTTGGGCTCGGTCACCACGACCGCGCAGGAGTCTGTTGCGCAGTCGACGGTCTGGCCGTCGACATCCAGGTAGCGCTGGAAGGTGATGTTCTCCTCGAACCGGCCGTAGCCGTTGGGGTACTGATCCCACTGCTCGTCGGGGTAGTCGTTCTTCAGAAGCGTCGTGGTCGGATCGCACCCGATCACCGTGGCGCCGTTCATCTGGCACTGCGAGATCTCCACCGACATCAGGTCGAACCCGCCACCCGTGATGTCCCGCGACTGCCCGTCGTAGACCAACTCGGGCACGAACACCTTCGGCTGCGGAGTGACGTGCCAGTTGACCGACACCTCATCGCCGTCGAGGTCACGGATGCGGAAGCCGTAGTAGGACGTCGGCTGGGTGCACGCCGCACCGAAGCCCCAGGGCGGGGTTGGTGCGGTGTTGAAACTCAGTGAATACGCACCTGTGGCCTGGTCGGCGACGACCGACCGCTGGGGCAGATCGCCGATCCGGCAACGTGCATTCACGGCAACGTAACTGCCTTTGCCGACGGTCTGG
>JALOLM010000382.1 GCA_025455985.1 Candidatus Nanopelagicales bacterium
ATGTCAAGCGGTCGACGGTGCGGCTGGCTCAGTGGGGGACGCGGCATCTGACGCTGTTCTTGGCGGGCTCGGATCGGCGTTCGTATCCGCCGCCGATGAAGTTTCGGCGACTGCACTTGCGGCCCTTGACTCAACCACCCGGATCGACCTGACCGCGTCGTGGTTTCAGCAGAACGTCGCCGTCATCGCGGCGGTCACGCTCCCAGCGGTCGTCGGTCTCTTCGTTCTTCAAGTGATCGCGTCGGTGCTGCGCCGAGAGCCGGGTGGGCTCGGTCGGGCAGTCCTCGGAGTAGGCAAGGCGATGCTCGGTTCAGCCATCGCCATCGCTGCGACACAGACGGCCTTGCTTGCCGCCGACCAGATCTGCGAGTTCATTGCCGCGTCCGCGGGCACCACTGTTGTGGGTGCGGCATCACAGTTCCTTGATCTGACATGGCTTGCCGGTCCGACAGCGGGTCCTGTCCTTCAGATCTTGTTGGGGCTCGCGATGATCGTCGGCTTCCTGCTGATGTGGGCCGTACTTCTTTTCCGGAAGGCCGCATTGATGCTGGTGGCCGTCTTTGCGCCCATCGCGTTCGCTGGTTTGGTGTGGGACCACACCCGGATCTGGACGCGGCGATGGATCGAAGTCGTCGTCGCCCTGGTGTTCTGCAAAGTCGTCATCGTCGTGGTCTTCGTCGTCGGCGCGAGTGCGTTCTCTGGTGTTGGGCCGACTGTTCCCGGAGGCGATGCGACGGCGGTCGCGGCGAAGCCTGCGGCCTCACTTTCGGATCTACTCGTCGGACTCCTCCTTCTCACCATCGCAGTGTTTGCGCCCTGGCTGACGTGGCGATTCGTTCATTGGTCCGGGATGGAAGCGGCCGCAGTGATGCACGGAGCTGTGACTGCTGGCCCCCTCCCCAACGCGATTCGCGCGTCGGGTTCGCAGGCCAGGTTCATGGCGCAATCCGCCGTCACCACGATGGTTCTGGGAGGCGCTGGTGCAGCTGCTGGTGGGGGCGGTGCTGCCGCGTCTGGGGGTGCATCTGCGCGCGCTGGTGCAGGAACGGCGGCAGGCGCGCCGCCTGGCGTCGCACCTCCGGCAGGTCCCGTCGCAGGAGGGTTGGGCAGTCAGCAGTCGGCCCGTAGGTCGCCCAGCGCGGTTGTCGAACGGCCATCACGTCGTTCCAGCGACGAAGACCTGTCATGAACTCGTCGCCGGCAGCCACGGTTCGATTCGGGCGGTTGGAGCGCCGTGGAGTGATGCTCGGGCTCTCGGCAGGGCAGCTTGGCGCGTTGGCCGGTGGGCTAGTCGTCCTTGTTGCTGCGGAGTACACGGCGGGCGCGTTGGGCGTGCTGGTCAGCGCCCCTGTGTGGGTGACGTTGACTAGCGTCGCGCTGATCACAGTCGGCGGGCGACCGCTGGTGGCGTGGCTCCCGATCGTCGGGGACTGGACGTTGCGGCGCGTCCTGGGTCGGACTGTGCACGTCGTCCGGCCCCTGCGTGAACTGTCATCGCAGGTGCTTGAACTCCCGGGGATCCCGGGTCAGCTCCAGGTGTTCGCGTCATCCGCCACCGGTGCCGCGTACGTCGTCGACACTCGGTGGTCGACCGTGACGGCCATTGTGGAGGTGAGTGGGCGCGGCTTCGTCCTTGAGGACTCGGGGACGCAGGACCGCCGCGTTGGCGGCTGGGGGATGGTTCTTGCCTCGCTCTGCCAGCAGCCCGAGATCGTCCGAGTTCAGGTGCTGCAGCGCACTTCGCCGGGTGGCACCAGCAAGGTCCGCCGCTGGTGGGCAACCCACGCGCTTGCCGTTGCACCATGGGCCTCTCGCGTGGTGGCCGATCTAATCGCCGATGCAGAGAAGGTCGCCGACCGACAGGAGTGCCTGCTCGCGGTGGCGGTCCGCGCTCCCCGTGCCGGCCGACGACCTAGCGCGGCCACGTTGACGGCTGTCGACCAGCACCTTGCTGCGATCGTCGATTCCCTTGCCACGGCAGACCTGGAGGTGAACGGCTGGGTGACGCCCCCGCGTCTGCGTCAGGTGCTGTGGACGTCGTACGACCCGACCGGGACGGCTGTCGCCGACGTAGGTGAAGCGATCGAACAGTTGGACCCCCCGATGCTCGGGCCTATGGGGGTGGCAGAGTCTTGGGACTCGGTGCGCACCGACACTGCCCACCACGTCGTCTACTGGGTCCAGGAGTGGCCGCGCAGCGAGGTGCATCCGGGGTTCCTGCAACCGCTGCTACTCACACCGGAAGCGCGCCGGTCCTTCACGTTGATCGCCGAACCGCTACCTCCGGCCAAAGCGTTTCGGGAGATCCGTCGGGCCAAGGTTGAGCACACCGCCGACGCTGCCCAGCGTGCGCGGATTGGTCGTCTAGAGGATGAGTCCACCCGAGCCGAAGCCGCCGATCTGGTGCGGCGGGAGCAGGACCTGGTGGCTGGGCACGGTGATCTGCGCTTTGCGGGACTGGTTACCGTCAGTGCTGGGACACGGGACGAGCTGGACGCAGCATGCCGAGCCACCGAAGCTGCGGCGGGCCAAGCGATGTGCGAGTTGCGTCGACTGGTCGGTCAGCAAGGTCAGGCGCACGCAGCTGCCGCGCTGCCGCTGGCGCGAGGACTCCTGTGAACGGGCTGATGGCACGGCGCCGGGCTGTTCCGTCTGTGGGCTTCCGGTCGCGAGCGCCGCAGTGGCGGACCTGGACTCCGTTTCGACTCCCGGCGCATCGGGCCAGCTCGGCGACGCTCGCCGGGGCGTACCCGTTCCTCGCCACGGCGCCGTGCGACACCGGTGTCTACGTCGGGACCGACGCGCTCACCGGCGGCCCGTTCTGTTTCGACCCCTGGTCCCTATACACCGCCGGCGTGCTCACCAACCCGAACGTGCTGCTCGCCGGAGTGATCGGGCAGGGCAAGTCCGCCTTGGCGAAGTCGCTCGCGGTGCGGTCCATCGCTGCTGGCCGACGCGTCTACGTGCCAGGCGACCCCGACCCCAAGGGGGAGTGGGCCGCCGTCGCCGACGCCGTCAGCGGAACGGTGCTCTCACTTGGCCACGGCCTCACGACGCGACTCAACCCTCTCGACCCCGGTCCGCCACCGCGCGGCCACGAGTCGGCTGCGTGGGTGTCACTGGTCCGCGGACGACGCCTACGGCTGCTTTCCGCTGTGGCCGAGTTGACTCTTGGACGCGAGTTGCATCCAGTCGAGCACGGAGCCCTCGATGCGGCGCTCGCCGTCGTCGAGCAGAACAACGTACCGACCATCCCGGACGTCCTGCGCGCTCTCATGGATCCCGATGTGGCAGCCGCGGTCGCTGACGGGGCGACTGCCCCTCAGCGCGTTTCGGACGGACGAGACCTGGCCCATGCGCTACGCCGTTTGGTGCGCGGAGACCTCGCGGGCATGTTCGATGGTCCCTCGACTGAACAGCTGGACGCGAGCGCGCCGATGGTGGTGCTCGATCTCTCCCGGATCGGGTCAGACGACAACGCCCTCGCACTGGCCATGACCTGTGCCTCGTCCTGGCTCGAGGCGGCGCTCACGTCAGACACGAGGGGTCAGCGGTGGGTCATCTACGACGAAGCATGGCGGCTGCTCCGATCGGTACCGCTCGTTCGACGCATGCAGGCGCAGTGGAAGTTGTCCCGCGCATACGGCATCGCGAACCTACTCGTCATCCATCGGCTCTCCGACCTCGATGCCGTTGGCGCCGCTGGCAGCGAAGCCCGCGCCATCGCCGAAGGACTCCTGGCCGATTGCTCCACGCGCGTGGTGTACCGGCAGGAGACGGACCAACTCGCGGCTACCGGGAGGGCTCTCGGGCTGACCACAACCGAACGAGACCTGCTGCCGGCGCTGCCGCGGGGCACCGGCCTGTGGAAGATCTCCGGTCGCTCGTACGTGGTCCGCCACCGCCTCCACGTCGACGAGCTCGCGGTGTTCGACACCGACGCCGCCATGCGCGATCCCGACCGAGCCCCCGCGGCAGGTTCGTGATGAACGCCGTGCACCAGGCCGAGCGGGCAACCCTGGGGTGCCTGATGCTTGAGCCCACCCTCGCAGGGGACGTTTCGTCGTGGCTTCGCGCAGATGACTTCTCCCACCCCTGGCACCGCTCGGTCTTCACGACCATTCGAGAGCTCAATGTTGCGCGTGCCCCGATCGACCCGACGAGTGTCGGGCAGGCTCTGTTCGAACGGCTTGGGCATCGGAAGGCTGACCTACCCCGCGTTGTCGACCTGCTGAAAGCGACGCCGATCCACCCCCAAGGACAGCGCTACGCGTCGATGGTGCTGGAGGCCTCGCTGCGTCGAGAGGTCACTTGCCAGGGAGTCATCCTTCAGGCAGCCGCGTTGTCGGCAGCGCTTTCCCAGCAGAGCGAACCCGTCACACGGATCACGACTCTCATCGACACGACTCTTACGCAGGCCGAGGAACGCTGGCTCACTGCTACCCGTGACCGCGCCGACGTTAGGCCGCCCAAGGGCGACGGATTGATGTCACGTGACCACGGCACCGAACTTGGAGCCGACAGGCTGCTCCGCGCTCACCCGCCCATTGATCTAGCGGAGGTACGTCAGAACGAGGAGCGCCTAGTCGCGTCCCTCGTCACGCACCCCACTCACATCGCAGCGACCGCCGCGTGGCTGCGGCCCAATGCACTCAACAAC
>JALOLM010000383.1 GCA_025455985.1 Candidatus Nanopelagicales bacterium
CCGCCGATTCGGGGACCTCACCATCGACCCGGAGGCTCGCGAGGTGACCCTGGCCGGGCGGATCGTCGAGCTGACCCGCACCGAGTTCGACATCCTCGAGGTTCTGAGTTCCGAGCCGCGTCGGGTCTTCTCCCGACGGGCGCTGGTGGCCGACGTGTGGGGGGCGGACTGGTTCGGCGATGACCATCTCGTCGACGTGCACATCGCCCACATCCGGGCCAAGCTCGGCGACGACCCCGCGGAGCCGCGCTACATCTGGACAGTGCGTGGCGTCGGGTACCGGATGGGGCCCCGATGAGCACCCCAGCCGAGGCAGCACCCCCAAGAGGGGCCGGGCCTCGGCTGGCCACGCGCGTGTTCTCGGCGATGGTCCTGGTGGTGCTGGCAGGCGCGGGCACCCTGCTGGTCGTGTCCCTGCTGCTCGCCCCGACGGTGTTCCACTGGCACCTGGATCAGGCTGGGGTGTTGGCGGACTCGGATGTATCCGATCACGTGGAGGAGGCGTTCGCGGTGGCGGCGCTGGCCTCCACCGGGGTCGGGGTCTTGGCCGCGTTGGCAGTAGCAGCGGCTGGATCTCTGCTGGTGGCCCGGCGGCTCGCCGACCCCATTGCGCTGACAGCCAACACGACCAGGCGACTGGCCGCCGGGGACTACACCGCCCGCGTCGAGCAACCCCAGATGGGCCCGGAACTGGCCGCGCTGACCGAATCGGTCAACCTCCTGGCACAGCGCCTCGAGGACACCGAGCGCTCGAGGATCCAGTTGATTGTCGACCTGGCCCACGAACTGCGCACCCCGACCGCGTCGATCCAGGCCACCGTCGAAGCCATCGCCGATCGCGTCCTGCCCGCCGACGACGAAACCCTGGCCACCCTGTCCGACCAGTCGCAGCGACTGTCCCGACTCATCGATGACCTGGCCTCGGTTTCACGAGCCGAAGAACGCGCCTTTCGCCTCTCCCTCACCACCATCGACGCAGTAGAAGCGGCACGGGCCGCAGCGACCGCCGGAGCAGCCAGATTCGCCCGCGCCGGAGTCACCCTTCACGCCCCCGAAGGACCACCGCTGAACGTCCTGGCCGACCCAGACCGATTGGGCGAAGTCCTCGACGAGCTCCTGGTCAACAGCCTGCACCACTGTAGAGACGGCGACAGCGTCACTATCACGGCAGCACGCCGCGGTGCCACCGCGGACATCACCGTCACAGACACCGGGTCAGGCTTCGACCCCAACGAGGCCGAGCGGCTCTTTCAGCGGTTCTACCGCGCGGATCCCGCGCGCGGGAACCCGACCGGCTCCGGGATCGGGCTGACCGTGGCCCGCGCCCTCATCGAGGCCCAACACGGCACGCTCACCGCTGGGAGCCCCGGCCACGGGGCCGGAGCTCACTTCACCATCAGCCTGCCCACTACCGCCTCGTGAGCGCGGCCGGTGGTGAGCATCACGACACCGAGCCCCTCGAAGACCGGTGGTCAGGAGCCCGCTTCCGCTCCCGATGCCGCTGCTGATCTGGGCTTCGTCGTGGGCGTGGGGCCGATCCCGTCGCAAGCGGCGTGGCCTGAGGCGGGGGCCCTGGGCGTCGAGCCGACCGGCCCGCCACACCGGAAAGGTCAGCCCGTTGACGGGCCGGACCGCGATGGGCATCACCGACGCGGTCCGCCTGGTGCAATCCCCGCCCCCTGGACCGGCTCATCACCCCTGAGCCGGTCACCGCTGGCCATCGCCCTCAACGACGCCGCAACCAGCTAGCTCTGGGCCGGTGGATCAATGGCGATCAGGTTCCCGGAGTACATGCCCATGACGCACGTGAACGGCACGACCCCGGGGGGCAGGGCGGGTAGTTCGATGGTGTTGAGGCCCTCCTGCAGGTCGACCGATATGTCGAGGTCGGGGACGCGCAGGAAGGCGCTGCATTCCCACTTGGAAGTGGCCTGGATGGACCAGGTGATCGGCATTCCAGCGTGGATGACGGTGTCGGCAGGGGTGTAGCCGTCCCGTGTCTGGGTCATGTGGACGGTCTGGACGCCTCCGGTCACGGTGACGTTGTTCGACACCTGCTGAGCAGTGGCTGCCGTCGCGGTGGCGCCTGCGATGCCGAGTAGGCGCAACCCGCTGGTCACGTTCAGCAGCGCGAAGGCAAGGACGACCACGCCGACCACCTGGAGCACGGTGCCACGTGACCTGCCGGTGGCGATCTCGGGCACGGAGGCCACGGCGAGCAGGCCGGGCGTGGTGCCGACTGCGAAGGTGGCCATGATCAGCCCGGCGGACGCCGGTGATCCGGTCGACAGGGCGTACACCTGAACGGCTTGGGTGAACCCGCAGGGAAGGAAGAAGGTGGCGGCCCCGACCAGCGCGGTGCGGGTGTGGCTGTAGGGCCGACCGGCCGCGGATTCGAGACCGAGCAGACCGGCCAGCCCAGCAGGCAGGCGAGGCGACCACGCCGCCATCCGCGGCGACACCCCCGTCAGGCGGACACCGAGGAGGAACATCACGACCGCCACAGCCAGCGCCAGTGCGCCGATCATTCGGGTCGGCAGACCCACCACCGAGCCGAGGGACCCCAACGCCGCGCCGAGCACCCCGAACCCCACGATCCGGCCGACGTTGAACGCGACCTGCGGTCGCATCCGGGTCACGAACGACGCCAGCGGTTCGCCATCCCGGGCCCCGGAGGCCGCGTGCGACGCCGAGAACCCCAGGACCAAACCGCCCACCATCGCCATGCACGTGGAGAACCCCGCGGTCAGACCCAGGACCAGGACGAGCAGGAGCCCACCACGCGACGGGCTCGCCAGGTCCCCGACGAGGCCTCCTACGCCGAGGGTCCCTGCGAGGAGGACCACCGTCACGATGGCCAGCCCGCTCAGGGCAACGGTGATCCACGTGGATGCTTCGCTGGTGAGCCACGCCGGGGTGCCGGGCTCGTACCCAGCGGAGCGGATCGCTGCCTCAACCCGATCCGTGG
>JALOLM010000058.1 GCA_025455985.1 Candidatus Nanopelagicales bacterium
GGGTTGAGTCCCGCCAGGTGCTCTGCCAGGTAGATCCCCTGGGCGAATCCGCGGTGGGCCAGCTGCAGCCCCGGCACGATGTCGCCGACCGCATAGATGCCGGGGACGCTGGTCTGCAGGTGATCGTCAACCGGCACAAATCCCCGCTCGAGGGTCACGCCGTTCTCCTCGTAGCCGATGTCGGCGGTGCGCGGCCCGCGTCCCACTGCCACCAGTAGGAGGTCCGCGGAGATGGTCTTTCCGTCCTCGAGGGTCACCGTGACGCTGCTGTCGTCCTGACTTGCAGACGCGAACCGCACCCCGGTGTGGAAGGCGATCTTGCGCTTACGGAAGGCCCGCTCCAGGGCCTTCGAGCATGCTTCGTCCTCGGCCGGCACGAGCCGGGGCAGTGCCTCGACGATCGTCACCTCGGTGCCGAAGGAGCTCCACACGCTGGCGAACTCGACGCCGATGACACCGCCGCCCAGAACAATCACGCTGTCAGGAACGTAGTCCAACTGCAGCGCCTGGTCACTGGTGATGATCCGGCCGCCGATGTCCAGACCTGGCAAGGAGCGTGCGTAAGAACCGGTGCCGAGGACCACGGCCCGCCCGCGGTACACCTGTCCGCCGGCCTCCACCGCATCTTTGCCGACCAGCTTGCCGGTGGCCGCCACGTAGGTGATGTCGCGGCTCTTGACCAAGCCCTGCAGGCCTTTGTAGAGCCGCCCGATGACGCCGTCCTTGTACTTGTTAACCGCGGGCATGTCGATGCCCTCGAGCGTGGCCCGGACTCCGAACGCGGCACTCTCGCGAGTCGAGTCCGCCACCTCGGCGGCGTGCAGCAGGGCCTTGGTCGGGATACAACCGCGGTGAAGGCAGGTCCCGCCGAGCTTGTCCTCTTCGATGAGGACGACCTTCTTGCCCAGTTGCGCGGCCCGCAGCGCGCAGGCGTACCCGCCGCTGCCGCCCCCCAGGATCACGATGTCGAACAAGTCGTCTGCCACGTCGCTCCTCACGTCGTCACCAGAGGCATCCTCTCAGCAGATGCCGATCACGGGCTACCCGTAAATCTACCGGCCCAGTTCGCGGGCAAGCTGGACCAGCGTCCTGGCCGCGAACCCGGTTCCGCCCTTGGGCGTAAAACCATGCGGACCTGCTTCGTTGAACGCGGGTCCGGCGATGTCCAGGTGAGCCCAGGCGATGTCGCCGGGCACGAACTCCTGCAGGAACAGCCCGGCGGTGAGCATGCCGCCGTACTGATCGCCGATGTTCTTCAGGTCCGCCAGCGGCGACTTGAGCGACGCCTTCAGCGACTCGGGCAGCGGCATCGGCCAGAAGGGTTCGCCGACGGATTCGCCGGCAGCCTTCACGGTGTCGGCCAGTTGCGGGTCGTTGGACATGACAGCCGCGACCTGGTTGCCCAGGGCGATCATCTGGGCGCCGGTGAGCGTGGCCACGTCGATGATGATGTCCGGCTGTGACTCCCCGGCCAGCGCCAGTGCGTCGGCCATCACGAGCCTGCCCTCGGCGTCGGTGTTGAGCACTTCGACGGTTTTTTCGTTGCGCATCGTGATCACGTCACCCGGTCGTTGCGCGTGTCCTCCTGGCATGTTCTCCGCGCACGCCAGGTAGCCGGTGACGTGGACCGGGAGTCCGAGCTCGGCGATTGTGGTGACGGCTGCCAGCACGGCTGCTGCGCCGGCCATGTCGCACTTCATGGTCTCCATGGCCTTGGGTGGCTTCAGTGACAGGCCACCGGAGTCGAAGGTGATGCCCTTGCCTACGAGTGCGAGGTGCTTCTTGGCGTCCTTGGGCGCGTACTCCAGGACGATCAGACGTGGTGGGTTGGCCGAGCCCTGGCCGACCCCGACCATGCCGCCCATGCCTTCCTTGACCAAGCGGTCGGCATCCCACACGGTGACCTTCGCCTGACTGCCCTTGAGAGTTTTCTTGGCGGTGCTGGCGAAGGCTACGGGTGTCAGTGTCACTGGCGGCTGGTTGACCAGGTCACGGGCCAGATTTGTGGCTGTCACATCGGCCACAGCGTTGCGCTTGACGGCGCTGCGGACCGCGCGGGGCGCGGTGGTTGCCACGATGAGGGTCCCGACGGCGCCCTTGGACGGTTTGGCCGAGACCCGCAATGGGACATGGGCGCCCAGCAGCGCACCTTCACAGACGGCCGCCAGAGTCGCTTCATTGGGGGTCGGAAGGGCGAGGACCACACTCTTGGACCCGCCCGCGGCACGAACGCCGGCACCTGCAACCTTGCGCAATTGTTCGGCGTCGGGCTTAGCAGGAGTCGCCACGGCTATCACGGAGTCGGCTGCCACTGAGCCGGGCGCGGGAATTCGCCACAGTCCACCGGGCTCGCCATCGCACGCGACTTTCTCCAGGTCCGAGGCGATCGCCTTGCGTACTGCCGCTGGCAGGGCGCCGCTCACGATCTGCAGGGATCCCTGCTTGTTCACCCCGACGATGAGCACACCGGCGCGGGTTGCGGTCACGTCTGCGTCACTGATGCGAAGAGTCGTCACGGACTCAACCCTATTCGCTGTGATCTGCGATCAACACCTGAGCGGATAGCCTTGCGCCATGGCCGATGCGCAGCAGTCCTCACTCCACAGCCGTCACGTCGAGGCCGGAGCCAAGTTCGCCGACTTCGCCGGCTGGTCGATGCCCCTGGAGTACGCCGGTGTGGTCTCAGAGCACCTGGCGGTTCGCGAGGCGGTGGGAGTGTTCGATGTCTCGCATCTGGGAACGCTGGACGTGACCGGACCGCGGGACGATCTGAACACCGTCTTCAGCAACGACCTGCGCCGAATCGCCGACGGGCAGGCGCAGTACACGCTGTGCCTCAATGAGCAGGGCGGTGTGGTCGATGACCTGATCGTCTACCAGTTCACCGACGACCACTTCCTGCTGATTCCCAATGCGGCCAACTGTGCCGAGGTGGGCCGTCGGGTGGCCGCGGCCGGGCTGCAGGTGACGGACATCACCATCCAGACCGCCATCATCGCCATCCAGGGTCCGGCTTCGGACGACCTTGTCGCGCGCCTCGGGATCGCCGACCTGGACTACATGTCCTTCGGGTCTGCAGAGGTGTCCGGGACATCGGTGACGGTGTGCCGCACGGGGTACACCGGTGAACGCGGCGTTGAACTGTTGGTCCCCGCCGAGGCGGCAGGACTGGTGTGGGAGCAAGTGATCGGCATGGGTGCGGTGCCGTGTGGCCTGGGCGCGCGAGACACCCTGCGCACGGAGATGGGGTATCCGTTACACGGCCACGAACTGTCCCCGGACGTGCCGGCGCGCTGGTGTTCGGTGGGCTGGGCGGTAGTGGTGGACAAGCCCGAGTTCGTCGGCCAGCAGGCCTACCGGGACAGCCAGCCCGGCCACAAGATCGTGGGCCTGCGCTTGACCGACCGCGGTGTGCTCCGAGCCGAGATGCCGGTGGAGTCCGAGGGCCGGCTCGTCGGCGAGACCACCAGTGGCACCTTCTCGCCGAGTCTGCGCACGGGTATCGCCTTGGCGCGAGTGGAGACCGACATCGCCATCGGCGAACCGGTGGAAGTGGTGGTGCGGGGTCGGAGGCTGGCAGCCGAGGTGGTCAAGCCCCCGTTCGTGCCCTCACACGTCCGCGGCTAGTAGCGCCAGCCGAAGCATCGCCAGCCCGGACAGTGCCCCGAGGCCGAGACCGGGTCCGATCCCGCTGGTGGACCACACCCCGGCCTCGATCCGGTCGGCGAAGAACTGCTGGGTCGGTTCGTCGCCCATCACCGGGATCTGCATCGGCGGACACCTGGTGGCCACAGCCGCCGCAGCCGCACTGACCGCGCCGTCGAGCAGCACGGGAACGTCGCGTTGGGCGGCGGATTGCAGAACGGCCGCGAGGGCGGCGACGGGTGCCGGCAGGTGCACCTCAGGGCCAGTGACGGAGACCGCCAGGACCTTGTCCATCCACTGCCTGTCGCTGATCCCGCTGCCGTAGCCGACCACGAGTTGCGGTTCGGCGCCGAAATGCGACACCGCGATTTCCGCGGCCCGCGTCGTGAGTCCGCGCCCTGCGTCTGCCAGCAGGATGAGGTCGTGGTGATCCGGGATCTCTGAGTCATCCAGAACCAGGATCGGTACGTCCAATTCCGCTGCGATCCGCGCGGTGGCCGTTGTGCCCTCCGCGGTGCGTCGCAGCCACCGGGCGCCGAAGTCCTCAGCCAGGGTCGACTGCGCGTGCGGGTCGTCGGCCACGGCCACGACCAGCACAGGTCGGCGGGGGCGCGGGTTGGCCGAGACGGAGTCCCACCAGCGCGCGTGATCGTTCATCGGCGATGGACCACGGCGGGCATCGGCACGTCCGGGCGCAGCGTGATCGCCGACATCATGGGCGGCTCGACGGGCACGTCGACTTCGATCTGCCAGTGACGAGCAAGTGTCGCCAGCATGACAACAGCCTCAGTCCAGGCGAAGTGCTCACCAATGCAGCGACGGGTGCCGAAGCCGAAGGGGAACCAGACCCCACGCGGCACCCCGGGAGTGCGTTCGTCGAAGCGTCCCGCGTCATCGATCCAGCGCTCGGGGCGGAATTCGCGGGCATTGGGCCAGTAGCGGGGGTCCCGGTGCATGGCGTACTGCGAGGCCAGCACGACACTTCCGCGGGGCAGGTCCCAACCGCCGATGCGCACGTCCCGGTCGAGCCAGCGGCCGATGATCCACGCGGGCGGGTGCAGACGCATGGATTCGGCAATCACCGCGTAGGTGCGCGGCAATGAGGCCAGATCATCGGAGTCGATCGGAGCGCCGTCGAGCGCGTCGATCTCCTGGTTGAGCCATCGCAGGTACTCGGGGTTGTGCGACAACAAGTGCCAGGCCCACGTGAGCGTTAGCGCGGTGGTCTCGTGTCCGGCGAGAACCAGGGTCATCGCCTCGTCACGGACCTCCTCCGCGGTGAACGTCGATTGCCCTTCGTCGTCGGTGCTGGTCAGCAGCAGTGTCAGCAGGTCGCTACCGACGTGCCCGTCGGCGATGGCGCGGGCGCGATCGGCGATCATTGCATCCACGATCGCGTCGAGTTCCTCGATGGCGGCGATCTCGCGGCGTCGGTGTGGTGTCGGTACCCGGGACAAGGGGCTGGCCAGCGGACCCAGTCCCCGGGCGAAACCCTCGAGCACCGTGTCGAGATTGCCCGCGAAAGCTGGTGCCTGGACGCGAAGATCCACACCGAAGATCGTGCGGCCGATCACATCGAGGGTCAGCTCCGACATCTCCACGGCGATGTCCAACAGTTCGCCATCGTGCCAGCGGCTGCTCGTGACACCCGCAGCGGCGCCCATGTCCGCGACGTAACCGTCGATGCGCTTGTTGTGGAAGAGGGGCTGGATGGCGCGGCGATGACGCAAATGGACCGGACCATCAGCAGTGAGAAGCCCTTCGCCAAGCAGTGGCCGAGTCATCTGCAGGCCGAGGCTCTTGCGGGTGTGCCGACCGTTGGTGACGAACACGTCCCAGATGGCCTCGGGGGAGAACACGACGTGGACGTGCTCGCCGCCGAGACTGATGTGTGTCACGGGTTCGTGGCGGTCGGCCAGCCCGGAGAAGAACTCGTGTGGTGCCTGCCGCCCGGCCATCATCGTGACTGCGGCCATTGCGCCGTTGGGACCCGGGGGTCGCGCCATCCGGGGTTGCTTCACGCGCATCTGTGCCACGATCCGGCGGGCGGTATCGGTGCGTTCGGTAACCAGGCTGGCCATATAGGTAGTGTGCCTCGCGGGGGCGAATGTCATCAGAGGCGGAGGTCGGTGCGTGGTGGATTGGCGAGATGCCCACCTTCCGGAACTGCATTGGGCGCCCCGGGGCCTACCGCCTGGTCTGAAGGGTATGCCCGGCTGGATGGCCCGGGTGGCCTCGGAGTCACGGTTCGCAGCAGAGGTGGTCAAGTTCGAGAAGCGGTTGCCCCATGGCAGCGCAGTGCGGACGCAGATCGACCGCCAAGTGCTGGTGGTTCCGGGATTCGGCTTCGGGGATGTTGCCACCATGCCTATGCAGATCGCGCTGAAGCGGGCCGGCTTCCGGGTGGTGCGCTCGCAGATTCTGGCCAACGTCCGCTGCTCCGACCGGGCCGTCGACCGGCTGGCTGACGTGGCTCGTCATGCTGTGGAGTCCGATCACGGACAAAGGCTCATGGTGGTGGGCCACAGCCGCGGTGGCATGCTCGCGCGGGGCCTTGCCGCCCGGCATCCCGAGTTGGTGAGTACTGCTGTGAGCCTCGGTGCGCCATTGAATGACGAGTTCGCCTTCTACGAGATCCCACAGCCGATGGTCAGCGTGCTCAAAGTGGTCCATCAGCGTGACCCCGAGTTGCGTGAGCGCAAGTGCGTGACGAATGAGTGCACCTGTCCCTACATGCGCGCGGTGCACCAGCCGTTCCCGGAGGAGGTCGAACTGATCAGTTACTACACGACCTCGGATGGCATCGTCGACTGGCGGGCGTGTGTCGTCCCGGGTGCGGAGAACATCGAAGTGGCAGGGTCGCACCTCGGGATGGGGCTGCGCCCGGAGACCGTGGACCAGGTCGTGGCGCGGATGATCGAGTCGGCCGGGCGATTCTGAGTCCGCACCAATCCGGCGGCCGCACCGTGGCGAATGTCCATCGTGAAGACTCTCGTGAACTCCCTGCTGGCTGTCGGTGTCGCCGTTACCCCCGCCCTTCTGGCCAGCCCGTCGGCTGCGGCGCCCATGGCCTCCTACTCGTCCTGCAAGCAGCTGCGCGCCGAGTACCCCGGTGGCATCGCTAAGACGTCGAAGGCGGCCAAGAAGGTGGTCAAGGCTGGCTACCGACGTCCGATCGTCTGCCCGCGGGTGTACGCCCAGGTCTCGGCGAGGCTCGACCCGAACTCGAACAAGGTGGCCTGCGAGTCCCGCTGAGCCTCAGCTCGCGGCAACCCGGGCTGGCAGGTCACAGGCGTGCGACGTCGGTGTATTCGATGACCCGGCCCGACTCGAGCCGGAAGTAGGTGGCGGGGTCGACCACGTTGCGCAGCATGAAGGCGAACACATGCTTGCGCCACAGCATCATCCCGCTTCTGCCGGTCGGGATCACCCGGGTGGTGTAGATGATCAGGACAGTGTCGTCGCTGACCGGTAGTCCGGTCGTCTTCATCTGCTCGAGCACGGAGGCGATGTCGACGCGCTGCATGAATCCGTAGCGCAGCACGGCCCGCCGGAAGCCGGGCCCGATGTCGACGACCTGTAACTGCTCGGCCGGTTCGATGAACGGGGTGGACTGCGCGGTGACGACTGCCAGGTGGATCGACTCCTGGTGCACCGCGCCGCCAAGCCTCAGGTACTGCAGTAGCGCCAGCGGTGGCCGGGTGTCCGCGGTGAGGTAGATGGCACTGCCAGGCATCGGGTCGGTTTTGGCGTTGGCGATCAATGACGTGAGTTGTGCGTCGGTGTTTCCGATCTCTTCCCTGCGCTGATGCAGCAGCATGCGTCCTTTCGACCAGGTCATGAGTATCAGGTAGACCAGCAGTGCGATGAGCAACGGGAACCAGCCGCCGTGCAGGAACTTCGTCAGGTTGGCGGTGAAGAAGGACACGTCGACGAACAGCAGGATCGCAGCGACGGGGATGAGTAGAAGGGGTTTGACGTGCCACTTGTGCCGTGCCACCACGATCGTGAGGATCGTAGTGATCACGAACGTCCCGGAGACGGCCAGTCCGTAGGCCGAGGCCAGCCGGTTCGAATCCTGGAACCCCAGAACGAGTCCCACGACGGCGATCAGCAGGATCCAATTGACCAACGGCACGTAGATCTGGCCGCGTTCGGCCGCTGACGTGTGATTGATCGTCATCCTGGGCAGATATCGCAGTTGTACTGCCTGTGCGGTCATGGAGAACGCCCCGGAGATCACCGCTTGGGAGGCGATGACCGTTGCCACCGTTGCCAGCAGCACCAGCGGAAGTTGTAGCCCCTGCGGCGCGAGCAGGTAGAAGGGGTCGCTGATCGCTTTCGGGTCGCGCTGCACGAGCGCACCTTGTCCCAGATAGTTCAAATACAGCGCCGGTGACACGAGTGCGAACCACGACAACCGGATCGGCCCCACGCCGAAGTGGCCCATGTCCGCGAAGAGCGCCTCTGCGCCCGTCACACACAGGATCACCGAACCCAGAGCCAGGAAGCACAGCAGCGGCTCCTGCGTGGCCCACGCGACGGCGTAGGTGGGCAGGATTGATCGCAGGATGCCTGGTGTCTGAACCACGCTGATCAGGCCGAGTAGTCCGATCACCACGAACCACAGCAGCATCACCGGACCGAACACGGCACCGACCCGCTGGGTTCCGAACCGTTGGGCTACGAACAGACAGATCAGGACCGCCAACGTGATGGGGATGACCAGGCTTGCCAAACCCGGAGCGACCAACTCCAGGCCTTCCACCGCGCTGAGCACTGAGACCGCAGGGGTGATCATGCTGTCGCCGTAGAACAATGCGGCGCCGAACACGCCGAGGGCCAGCAACAGTCCGGTGCGCCTGATCCCAAGTGAGCGGGTCAGCGCGGTCAGGGCCATGATCCCGCCCTCGCCGTCGTTGTTCGCGCGCATGACGATCAGGACATACTTCACGCTCACAATGAGGGTCAGGGTCCAGAAGATCAGCGATAGCGCACCGAACAGCCTCAACTCGTCGACCCGGATGTCGTGGGGCGCCGCGAAGATCGTCTGGAACGCGTACAGCGGGCTGGTCCCGATGTCACCGAAGACCACACCGAGTGCGGTCAGCGCCAGCGCCGGGCGTCCGGTTGCCTTCATGTGCTGAGGCTAGTGAGATCGACGGCGGGCATGTGCGTTCGTAGCGAACCAGTGGTCCTGGTCAGCGGTCGTGTGATCACGAGGTTGGAGGCCGTGGCTGTTCTCCAATCTCGCGCAGGGTTACTGTCGACCGGCCCCGACCAGCGGCTCGAACCGCACCGGCACATCGAACGCCGCCCGCCGCGTGGCCCGACGAACCGCGCGCAGCAACACCGGCCCGGCGAGGACGGTCAGGACCGCTGTCAGGACGGCCCGGGGAACATCCCAGCCCAGGGACGTGGCCAGGTTGAACGCGAACCACCGTCCCAGGTTTTCCGACAGGGGAGCACCGGCGACGAAGGAGAGTTCACTGCCCGGTCCGAGCGCCCACGGCCAGAACGAGAGGTTCATCAGGAACCCGAAGGCCAACGAGGTGACCACGCCGTATGCCACGAGCATGGCAATCTCAGCCCGGCCGCGGATTTGCGGCAGCAGGCCGGCGCCCATGGCCAACCACCCGGCGGCCATCATCTGGAAGGGCAGCCACGGCCCGACTCCTGCGGTGAGCAGTGCCGAAGTGAACATGGCCAGGCTGCCGAGCGCAAACCCGAAGGCCGGTCCCAGAGCCCGCCCGCCGAGCAGCAGCACGACGAACATCGGCTCCAGTCCGGCCACCCCGGCGCCGAGCGGTCGCACCGCGGTGGCAACTGCCGCCAGGACGGCCAGCATCGCCACGCCCTTGGCGTCCAGGCCCCCCGCGCTGATGTCGGCCATGAGCACACCCACGACCAGTGGCAGAAGCAGGGCGAAGAACCAAGGAGCGTCGGTGGCGTGATCTGCGGCCAAGCTGTCGGGAGACACCACGAACGGCCAGAAGAAAGCGATCAGGCCGACGGCGCTGACGAGGATCAGCGCGCTGATCGTGCGCCAACTCGTCCGGACGGCGTGCACTTGGCTCATAGGGCGCACGCCTCCTCAACGGTCAGAACCGGCAGTGGCGCCAGCACTTTCTGGACCTGTGGGGCGAAGGCTGGCGACGACGTCAAGGCGGTTCTGACATCGGCGTCGGTCACCACCTCTCCGTCGGCCATCACGATGACCCGATCACCGATCACTGCCACGAACTCGACATCATGGGTGGCCACGAGCACGCTGCAACCCGAGCGCGCCAGGGTGTCCAGCCATTGCGCGAAGGCGACCTTGCCCGGGTAGTCCAGGCCCCGCGTAGGTTCGTCGAGCAGTACCACCTCAGGGGTCGACGCCAGTTGGATCGCCAGGGCCAGTGCCAGTTGCTGTCCAGCCGACAGATCCCGGGGATGAACATCGTCGTCCACGGTCGCAACCAGCGACTTCAACCGGCCTAACGCGCTGCCTGGCGCCTGTCCGGTGTCACGGTCGGTGGCGGCACATTCGGCGGCCACCGAGTCGGTGTAGAACAAGTCCGTCGGGTCCTGCGGCACGTAGGCGATCCGGCTCAGAAGGTCCTGGCCACGCAACCCGCACGGATCCTGGCCATCTACGCTGACCCGGCCGCGGTCGGGCCGATGAGCCCCGGCCAGCAGGTTGATCAGCGTGGACTTTCCTGCGCCATTGCGTCCCATGAGTGCGGTGATCTGACCGGAACGCAGCGCCACATCGACCCCGCGCAGGGCCTCTATGCCGCCGAAACGGACACCTGCGCCTTGCATCGTGGCCACCCGTTCGCCGCCGGCACGCGCGGCGGGGGGATCGAAGTGCGCCAAGCGAAGCGTTGCGGCCTGACGCCGGGCCGACCGCACCGACAGCGGCAGCGGTTGCCAGCCCAGCGCTTGTCCGAGCCGGACCACGGGCGGTTGCAGGCCGTGGTCCCGCATCGCCTCCGCGGGGTCCTCGAGGGTCGCCGGCCAGGCATCGATGCGCAGCACATGATCGGCGAACTCGACGACTCGCTCGAGCCGGTGTTCGGCCATCACCACGGTGATCGCCAGATCGTGCACCAGCCGGGACACCGCGGCCAGGACCTCTTCGGCAGCGGTCGGGTCCAGGGCACTGGTCGGTTCGTCGAGCACGAGGATCTTGGGCCCGGCCGTCAGAGCCGCCCCGATGGCCACCCGCTGCTGCTCACCACCGGACAGGGTGTCCAGGCTGCGATTTCGCAGGCCTGCCAGGCCCAGCAGGTCCAGGGTCTCCTCAACGCGCCGGCGCATGACGTCGGCCGTGAATCCCAGGGATTCCATCGTGTAGGCCAGCTCGTCCTCAACCGTGTCGGTCGTGAAGCCAGCCCGGGGGTTCTGGCCCACCGTCCCGACGACTCCGGCGAGGTCGCGTGGGGGGTTCTCGCGGGTGTCCAGCCCGTTGACGATCACCCGTCCCGACAGGGTGCCGCCGGTGAAGTGGGGCACGAGTCCATTGATGAGGTTCAAGAATGTGGACTTCCCAGAACCGGTACGTCCGATGACCAGAGTCAGATCGCCCTCCGGAATCACCAGGTTCAGGTCGTGCAGGACCGGCGACTTCGACATGGCGTGCTGGAAGCTCACGTGATCGAACTGGATCATGCGGTCCTCCAGGGCAGAGGCGGCGGCGGCGTGGTCAACGCGGGGGCGGCAGCCAGGAGGATCGCGAGCACGGCCAACGGTGGCAGGGCCGGCCACGTCAGCGGCAGCGAGATCGTGCCCGTCGAACCGGCGAGCACCGCCAGGGCCGCGAGGATCCCGCTGCCGGCCGTGATCGTCTCGGGCCAGTTCCAGGGATCGGGACGGTAGCGGGTTCGCGGTACCCTCCGGCCGGCAATCACGATGCCCCCGGTGGCCATCAGCAGACCGATCACCAGCAGTAGCCAGCCCCAACTCGCCGCCCCGAGTGCGGCGAACAGGCCCAGAGCGATCCCGGTCAACCCGACCAGGACCAGCCCGGCTTGCAGCGCCCGCTCCGCGGGTTGGGCGGCAGTCATCCGGCCGTAGCCGCGGGTGTCCATGGCTGCAGCCAGGTTGATGGCGTCATCCAGTGACGACTCGAGCACGGGAACGGCTGACTCGGCAGCGGCTCGCAGCCCCCGTGTCGATCGTCCCCGCAGCCGCCGGGCTCGCATGACCCGCCTCACGTTGATCATGATGCGCGGCGCCAAGGACAGCGCCACGACCGCGGCCACACCGACGTGATAGAGCCCGGCTGGCAACGCCTTGAGCAGGCGGACCGGACTGGCCAGGGAGTTCGCCGCCCCCACGCAGATCAGCAGAGTTGCCAGCTGTGCGCCCTGGATGGCCGCGATCACCAGCATCTCAACGGTCACGGGTCCGCCGAACGTCACTCCGGCCATCCAAGAAGGCAGGGTTGCGCTAGGCAGAGTGAACAGGAGATCGGTACCGACCCGCACCCCGAAGAGCATCGCGAAGACGATCCGGATGACGATGACGATCAGACCCAGGCGGACGAATACGGTGAAGGCACCCGCCCATTGCGCCTGCGGCCGGCGAGCGCTGACCACGAGGGTCACCACGCCGACGATCAACCCGAGCAGGAGCGGATTCGCCGTGCGGGTGGCCGCTGCGCCGAGACCCAGGGCCCACAGCCACCAGGCCCCAGGGTGCAACCACCTCGTGCTCATGACCGGCCCCGACGGATCGCGAGAGCCAGGCCCAGTAACACGGCGATCATCGTCGCACCTATTGCGGCGACCCAGGCCGGGACTTGCTGTTCGGGCGCGACGGATGCGCTGGTGCTGGGGGTGGCAGACACCGAAGCCGTCGGGTCGGCGGACTCGGGCGCCTTGACAGCGGGCGGCGGAGCCGCAGCGGACACCGCCGGAGTCGGCACGGCGGTCGGCGTCGCGCGGGCGGTGCTGGGAGCCGTGACCTCGGCTGCGGATTGCCCGGGGCACTCAGTGGCCGGGTAGCCCGCGATCCCACAGATCAGCCCGCTGCTGTGGAACCTCAGCCGGGCCACCCGCTGCAGCACTTGGAGTCCGGTCTCGGCGACGGGCTGCGCCCCGAAGCTGCCGCTGGCTGGCCGGGGCACAGTTGCGCGTAACTGCTGGGCGTCGCGGGGGCGGTGGCCTGCGAACCGTCCTTGGAGGAGACCACAAAACGCCACCCCTCCACGCCGTCCGCCGGGGTGACGGTGAACGCCGGCCCGCGGCTGGAGTACGTCCACTGATCCCCGCCGTTCCAGTAGGACCAGTAACGGTAGGTGGCCGATTGCGCAGGGGCCGGCGCCAGGGCGACTGCCGCAATGACAGCCGCACCGGCACCGGCGACCCCGCGAAGCATCAGCGCACCTGGCTCTTGGCCAATCGCTTGGGCAGGTTCATGCCACCGAATTCACGCGGGTTCTCCCCGGTGGCGTCGGCCACCAGCATGAGCATCGCGAGCGAACCGGGGGAGTCGTCGCCATTGGCCCGCACCCAGGTCTTGGCATTGTCGTCCAGGAAGGAAGTGCCCCGGCGTACCGCCTTCTTGCCGACGCCCGCGTTGGCCAGTGCCAGAGTGGCCGCAGCGCCACCGGCGTAGTCGGTCCCCGGGTACCCCCCGCCGTAGGGAAGTCCACCACGCTCGTCGATGAGGCGCTGGTTCAGGTAGGCCAGTGCCGAGTTGCGGACTGCCTTGGCCTTGCCGCTCTTGCACTGCACCTTCGGCACGGAGGTGCCGATCTTCACCGGAGCCGGCAGGCCGAGCCCACCACCGAGCATCCACGCGGCCTGACTTGTGGAGTTGTCGTTCGCCTGCGGGAAGGAGGCGTCGAAGGCCATTGCGCCGCGCTCGGCCTTCTTCGCGTCGCAACCCAACTGCACCGAACGCAGGAACTTCACTCCCGGCGACTGCTTGAGTAGGCTGAGCGCGCCGTAGACAAGCGCCGTTGAGTTCGTGTCCGATGTTGCGCCTTCGCTGGGGTAGTAGGCCCAGCCGCCGTCCGACCCCTGGTGCTTCGTCAGCCAGCGGCCCGCCTTACGCGCGCTCTTGGAGTTGCCGGTGGTTTGCAAGGCCGCCACTGCCAGAGCGGTGCTGTTGGTGTCCTGGCCGGCGAAGTTGACCGCGTCCGGGGCCTGGCACGCGGCACCGGTGTCGGCGCGGTAGGCCATGAATCCACCGTCTGCGCACTGCTGGTTCTTCAGCCAGCGGGTGGCCGACGCGGGCACCTTCTGGTCGGTCGCCGTCAAAGCAAGGATGGACAGGGACTGCCGGTACACCCCGTCGAACGTCGGGTCGGCCGTGCCGTACAGGCCGGAGTCCGATGCCAGAGCGGGGGTGGCGGTGATGATGAGACCACCTGCGATTGCGGTGGTGATGAGTGACTTGCTGAACACGCGTTTCTCCTCAATAGCGGTCCGCACGGACCAAGGCACGCGTGGGTGCATCGGCCGTCCGTAACCTCGACAGAATCGGGCCGCTTCCAAGTGCCAGGTGCTCCGACTCTCCCGCCGGGGCGGGAACACGGTTGCGGGACAGCGCCGGACTCTCACCGGACTTCCCCTGGATTTCACTTGTAACGCTGGGGCGGGTGCCCCGAAATTCAGTAAACCAGGCGCGGTCCGCGGGTGTGTGTTCGGGTGGAGGTCGCCGCGATGCCCGCTACGGCGGGCGTGGACCGCGCGATTCAGTCGTCGGTCAGGCTGCGCATTGCGTTGAGTGCTTTGACCGCCAGTTCGTACTTGGTGCGGCCACTTCAGCCGCGTCTTCGCGCTCGACAGGTCGGCTTCGAGTTCGTCCACATCGGCCTTGTTCTTCGAAACGGCGGCCTGCGCCTTGCTTAGTGCGCTACTCGTGATTCCCATACGTCAATGGTCGCACCGTCGTTCACTGGGCTGGTCGCAGGCTCATGGGACCGTAGACGATCCGGTCGGCTTCCAGCAGGCTCACCTCTTCCACGCCGGAGGCCAGCAGGTCCGCCCAGGTCTCCCCGAGCCAGGTTTCCGCGTCAGCCTGCGTCGGGAACTGGACTGAGGACTCATTTGTCGAGTATCGCCACGAGTACGTCATGGGCGGACCTCCGGCGACTTGGTCATAGCCGGGTCGCGGAACACGACCGCCCCCAGTGCTTCGTCGATGGCGGCCATGGTGGACCCGTCCAGCGTGACGCCGGACGCCCTGACGTTGTCCGCGACCTGGTCGGGGCGTGTGGCGCCGATGATCGCGGCACTGACCGCAGGGTTCTGCAGGACCCAAGCGAGCCCCAATTGCGCCATGGACAAGCCGTTGTCAGCGGCGATCGGCTCCAGTCGTGCCACAGCCTGCAGAATCTCGTCGGACATCAGGCGTTTGATGAAGTTCGAGCCCTGGGGGTCGGTCGCCCGGGATCCCGGCGGGGGAGTCTGCCCGGGCTTGTACTTGCCGGTCAGGACCCCTTGGGCCAGCGGTGACCACACAATCTGGCCCACGCCGTGCGACACACTGGCGGGAATGACCTCAGCCTCGATGACCCGGTAGAGGGCGCTGTACTGCGGTTGGTTGGAGACGATCTTGTCCAGCCCCATCTGCGCGGCGATTTTGACCGCCTCCTCGATCTGCGCGGCTGTCCATTCGGAGACACCGACGTAGAGGATCTTGCCGGACCGGACAAGGTCATCGAAGGCACGCAGGGTCTCTTCCAGCGGCGTCTCGTAGTCGAATCTGTGTGCCTGGTAGAGGTCGATGTACTCCACGCCGAGCCGGCGCAGCGAGCCGTTGCAGGATTCCAGGATGTGTTTGCGGGACAGGCCGCGGTCGTTCATCCCCGGACCGGTCGGCCAGTACACCTTCGTGAAGATCTCCAGGCCCTCGCGACGCTGGCCCTTGAGCGCCTTGCCGAGAACTTCCTCCGCCTTGGTGGCTGCGTAGATGTCGGCGGTGTCGAACGTGGTGATCCCGGCGTCGAGTGCGGCGTTGACGCAGGCGATGGCCGGATCCTCGGCGACCTGGCCGGCGTGTGTGATCCAGTTGCCGAAGGCCATCTCACTGACCATCAGACCGCTGCTTCCCAGGTGGCGGTATTGCATGCTCGGTACCTCTCTGCCTCGTGACGGGCGAGGTCGTACCAGTGACTACCTACCCGCGCTTCTTGGTCTTGGGCTCCACAGGACGCCCACCTGGTTTGACCTTAGGCGGTGGCAGGCGAAGCCGCCGGATCTGCAGAGCGCGCATGCCGCCGTAGAACATCGCACCCTTGCGCTGCGCCGGATCAGGGAACTGCTTCTTCAACTGTCCGTTCAGGCGGACCAGCAGGATCGTCATGTCGACGACCAGCAGCGCCAGCATCAGGAACCAGATGAAGGACACGATCACCTGGATCTGCGGATTGCGGAACAGGCCCACGATGAGCACGACCACAGCCAGGGGGATGAAGAACTCAGCCAGGGTCCGGCGGCGGTCGATGTAGTCACGCACGAACCCTTTGACCGGCCCGGCGTCGCGAGGAGGCAGCGCCCGCTCGTCGCCGGCCATGAGCGCTTCTCGGGCGGCCAAACGCGCCTCTCGTTGCTGTTCGCGCTCCAGCTTGCGGCGGGCCTTGGGATCGGTCGGCCCCTTCAGGGCTTGGCGGCGAGCCTCTTCGGCCTCTTTCCGGGTGGGGGTGGGCCTGCCTTTACCAGCCTGCTCGGGTGGCACATCTGCGGACGTGGGGGTCACCGACTCGTCGACGACCGCCGGTTGCTCCTGATCCTTCTTGCCCAAACCGAACACCGCTTCACTGTACGACGGATGCGCGCCCTCGGCCTTACCCCCTAGGCTTGCTCACGAGTACTTACGGAAGGGAACACCCCATGGGGATGTGGCAGCGCTTCACGATGATCTTCAAGTCCAAGGCCAACAAGGCACTGGACAAGGCCGAGGATCCGCGGGAGACCCTCGATTACTCCTACGAGAAGCAGTTGGATCTGCTCCAAAAGGTCCGGCGTGGTGTGGCAGATGTGGCCACCTCCCGCAAGCGGCTCGAACTGCAGATCGGACAGTTGGACCAGCAGTCGGCCAAGTTGGAGGGTCAAGCGAAGGCTGCGCTGGCTGGCGGGCGTGAAGATCTGGCCCGCGAGGCACTGACCCGGCGCAGTGCGCTGACCACCCAGCTCGACGATCTGCACACCCAGTTGGCGACGCTGCAGGACCAGGAGGAGAAGCTGACCCAGGCCTCCCAGCGACTGCAGGCGAAGGTTGAGGCCTTCCGCACGAAGAAGGAGACCATCAAGGCCACCTACTCGGCGGCTGAGGCCCAGACGAAGATCAACGAAGCCTTCTCCGGCATCTCCGAAGAACTCGGCGACGTTGGTATGGCGATTCAGCGTGCCGAGGACAAGACCCAGTCGATGCAGGCCCGCGCAGGCGCGATCGACGAGTTGATGGCTTCGGGCGCCCTCGACGACGCCACCGGCACGAGCAAGGACTCCATCACCGCCGAATTGGAGCGCATGGCCAGCACCTCCGAGGTCGAGGACACCCTGGCGGCCATGAAGGCTGAACTCAGCGGCGGCACTGCGCCTTCGGCGGTGGAGGCCCCGACGACGCCCGCGGTGGAGTCGAAGCCGTCCGATGGCACCCCAGGAGCCTGACATGATCGTGCGAATCATGGGTGAGGGTCAGTACGAGGTACCCGCGGACGCGGTCGAACGGCTGAACGAACTCGACGATGCGCTCGAGGCGGCTCTGGAAGACCAGCAGTCCTTTCCCGCGGCCCTTGCCGCACTGCTCGACAGTGTGCGTGCCAGCGGTCAGGTTCTCGATGACGCCGAACTTGTCACCTCGGACGTCGTGCTCCCCGCAGCGGAAGCGACGGTCGATGAGGTGCGCGCGCTGCTCACCGACGAGGGTCTCATCCCCGACTGAGGGGTTTCCGCCTTGGGCGTAGCGCCGCCCACTGGGGCTAGGACTGTCGTCGTGGGAGACTTGTGGACATGAAGTCCAGGTACGCCGCGGACAAAGGATTGACCGCCCGGATGACGGGGACGATGTTCCTGTTGGGGCTGCTGTACGTCGTGTTCATCGGGGTTCTGATCGCTATCGGGCTCAACGCCGCCTTCGTGCTGATCTTTGCGGTGGGCCTGCTATTCGCCCAGTGGTACTTCTCAGACAGCATCGCCTTGCGTTCGATGGGCGCCCGCGAGGTGTCCGCAGAACAAGCCCCGCAATTGCATGGCGTCATCGACCGTCTTTGTGCGATGGCCGAGATGCCCAAACCGCGGGTCGCCATCGCCGACGTCGATATGCCCAACGCTTTCGCGACCGGGCGCAGCCCCAACCGCTCGGTGGTCTGCGTCACCACAGGTCTGCTGCGCAGGCTCGACGAAGCCGAACTCGAAGGGGTGCTGTCCCACGAGCTGTCGCATGTCGCCCACCGGGACGTGCTGGTCATGACCATCGCGTCCGTTGCCGGTGTCGCGGCCGGCTTCCTGACCCGGATGGCTCTCTGGGGCGGGATCGGCAACCGTCGCGACCAGAACACCGCCTTTGTCACCATCGCGATCCTGGCTGTGTCGGTGCTGGTGTACGCGGTGAGTTTCCTGCTCACCCGGATGCTGTCTCGCTATCGGGAGCTGAGTGCCGACCGGGCAGGAGCCCTGTTGACCGGACGTCCCACGGCGCTGGCAAGCGCCCTACAGAAGGTCAGCGGGGACATGGCCAGCATCCCCACCCGGGACCTGCGTGAGGCGGAGGCCTTCAACGCCTTCTACTTCGCTCCCGCCCTGGCCGGTGGCAAGAGCCTGGCGTCGCTGTTCGCGACCCACCCGCCGCTGGAGCAGCGGCTCGAGCAGTTGGCCAAGATCTCCACGCAGCTGGGCTCGTGATGGGCCTGTTCGACTCTTTGATGGGGCGCAGTCAGCCCGCCAAGCCGAACCTCGACGCGCTGTTCGCCGTGCCGTCGGCGGCCATCACCCTGGAGGCCAGCCTCGGGGTGAAGCCCACCGGGCGCGGTTCAGTGGCCTTTCGGGCGCCTGAGGGGCAAGCCTTCGCGCGGGTGATCGCCGATGTTGAACAACTGCTCACGGCGACCTCCAACCCGGGACTTGAGGTGAGCCGGGACAGTTTCGGCTACACGTGGCTGACGGTGGCCAGTGCCGATGTCAGTGATCTGGTCAATGCTCTGCATGCGGTGAACGTCTCGGTCCAGGACGCCGGTTTCGGCCCGCAACTTCTCTGTTCACTTGTCGGGTTCCGCCGCGATGAGCAGACGTTCGCGCTCGTCTATCTGTACAAGCGGGGGACCTTCTACCCGTTCGCGCCGGTCGCAGAGCCGCGCCGCGACAACATCCTGGAGATGCAGTTGCGCGACCTGCTCGCCGACGACATGGTCATCGAGAAGGACATGACCCGCTGGTTCCCGGTCTGGGGTGCCCCCGGGCTGTAGTCGCCGGCCTCAGTCGCGGGAGCCCACCCCAGGCAGGGCCAGCATCCGGTCGAGCGCAACGCGCGCCCAATGGGCGGTGTCGGGATCGACCGTGATCTGGTTGATGACCCGGTCCTCGACCAGGCTCTCCAGCGCCCAGACCAGGTGGGGCAGGTCGATGCGGTTCATCGTGGAGCAATAGCAGATCGTCTTGTCCAGGAACATGATCTGCTTGTCCGGGTGCTGCGAGGCCAGCCGGCGCACGAGGTTCAACTCGGTGCCGATCGCCCACGCCGAGCCGGATTCGGCAGCCGCGAGGGTCTGGATGATGTGTTCCGTGGAGCCGACGTGGTCTGACTTCAGGACTACTTCGTGCTGGCACTCAGGGTGTACCAGAACGTTAATGTTGGGGACTTTTGCCCGGATTTCGTCGACGCTGTCAGCGGTGAACCGGCCGTGCACACTGCAATGACCGCGCCAGAGGATCATCCGGGCCCGCTGCAGTTGCTCGGCGGTCAGCCCGCCGCCGGGTTTGTGCGGATCGAACACCACGCAGTCGTCCAAAGACATCCCAAGTTCCAGAACGGCGGTGTTCCTCCCCAGGTGCTGGTCGGGGAGGAACAGCACCTTCTCTCCCTGGCTGAACGCCCAGTCCAGGGACTTCTTGGCGTTGCTGGAGGTGCAGATGGTCCCGCCGTGTTCACCGGTGAACGCTTTGATGGCCGCGGTCGAGTTCATGTATGTCACCGGGATGGTCACATCCGCGACGCCGGCCGCCTCCAGGCTGCGCCAGGCTGCTGCCACCTGGTCGGCCGCGGCCATGTCGGCCATCGAGCAGCCTGCCGCGAGATCGGGGAGTACCACCAGTTGATCATCAGCGGTGAGAATATCCGCGCTCTCGGCCATGAAGTGGACCCCGCAGAACACGATGAACTCGCTGTTCGGGGAAGCGGCGGCCTTCTGGGCGAGCTTGAAGGAATCGCCGGTCACATCCGCGAACTGGATGACCTCGTCGCGTTGATAGTGGTGGCCGAGGATGAACGCCCGCTCACCCAGTGCTTGCTTGGCGGCCCAAGCGCGAGCCACCAGATCAGGGTCGCTCGGGGCGGGCAGGTCGCCGGGGCAGTCCACGCCACGCTCACTGAAGGCATCTTGGCCCTGTCCGAGCAGCAGAAGCAGTGCCGAGGGCTCCGGTTCGGTGAAAGTGTTCGCCACGGGGACCATGGTGTCACGCTCCGGCGCTCAAGCAGAAGTGGTGTTCGAGGGGCTTAGGTGGGCTGTTGCGGAATGCGGCGTGGGGGTCTGGATTTCTGTCCGGCCCGATCTGCGTACTTTTCAGGTTGGCGCTCGCTCTTGATCAACCGGAAAGGTACGCAATTCTCGCGACCTTTGCGGCATTTCGGGCACCAGAGGCGTACCTTTCAGGTTGATCAAGGGGTTCTCGGCCGGCGGCCCAACCCGAAAGGTACGCCGACGCCACCCGAACCGGGGATTCACCAACAGGGGCTTAGGTGTGCCTAACTGGAAATGTGGCAGTATGGGAATACGGCTTCTGGGCAAGAGCGTTGACCCGGGCAAACGGTGAAAGGAAGCTTTCGAATGAGCACTGAGACAACCACTTCGGGTGCGGAAGCGGCGACCGGCGTCACGCTGACCGAGACTGCCTCGGAGAAGGTGGCCGCCCTGCTCGCGCAGGAGGGTCGTGACGACTTGGCCCTGCGCATCGCCGTTCAGCCAGGTGGCTGCTCGGGACTGCGTTACCAACTCTTCTTCGACGAGCGCTCGCTGGACGGGGACACCCGCATCGACTTCAACGGCGTCACCGTGGTCGTTGACCGGATGAGCGGGCCGTACCTCGGCGGCGCGACCATCGACTTCGTCGACCAGATCGACAAGCAGGGCTTCACCATCGACAACCCGAACGCCACCGGCTCCTGCGCCTGCGGCGACTCCTTCCACTGACACTCGGCTCACATCCCATCAGTTCTGCCCGGGAAGTCGTCGGTCTTACGCGGCGCGTAGACGCCGACTTGATGCTCCACGGCTATCGACGGGGTCTGTTCGCTATGCCGTACGCCCGGCTGATGTACGCCTGGTGGTCGCCGGACCCGCGTGGTGTCCTGGACCTGCAAAACCTGCGTCTCACGCGCAGCCTGCGCCAGAGCTGCCGCAAGTACCACGTCGCGATCGACCAGGACTTCGAAGCAGTTCTGGACCGGTGCGCCAACGTGGAACGCGCCGGGGCTTGGATCGACGAGAGCCTCTACCGCGGGTACTTGGACCTACACAACAGGGGTCATGCCCACAGCGTGGAGACTCGCGATGACGACGGTGAGTTGGTGGGAGGACTCTTCGCCGTCAACGTCGGCGGGCTCGTGGCGGGGGAGTCCATGTTCCACACGGCGCGCGACGCATCCAAGGTCGCCTTGGTGGGTCTTGTCGAACTTCTTCGCGACCATGACGAACCCGTGCTGCTCGACACCCAGTGGTTGACCCCCCATCTGGCGTCGCTCGGGGCCACCGAGATATCGCGCAGCGACTACCAACACCGGCTGTCCGAGGTGGTGAACGGCCGCCCGGCCCTCTAAGGCTGTCGCGGGGCTGGGCCTGACCCAACCCCACCCGCGCGCACGTGGAACACCCAGTGGTCCCCGGCATCGTCGACGCCGATCAGTTCCGCGCCCTTGAGCCGACACCAGGCGGGTACATCGGTGAGGGACACCGGGTCGTCGGACAGCAGGAGGACCTGCGGGGATCGCGCGGCGGCTCGGGCCAGTTCGACCACCGGCTGGGGGCAACGGGTGCCGCGCGCATCCACGACCGTGGTCTGGCTCATGTGCTCATAGCCCGTCGGTACCCATCTCGGCCCGCTCGCGAGCCACGACCTCGACCAGGGCGTCGACGAAGGCATCCACAACGTCGTCGGGCAGGCCGGGGGGTAGCCCGATCCGGATGTTGCCGGCCGTGAGACCGCCGATCGCGGCCAGGACGTGACTGGGCATGCCCGACTGTGACGCACAGGCGGATCCACTGCCAACCGCGTACCCGGCGACGTCCAGCCGTGACTGGATGGTCTCCGCGTCGACGTAGAGCACGGAGACGCTCAGAATGTGCGGCAGATCGTCTGCGCCGCCCCCGTGCACCTCCACACCGTCGATCTCGGCCTCAACTCTTGCCCTGATCCGGGTTGTCTGCCGCCGCGCGCCCGCCACGGACTCCGGCGCCGCCGTGAGCCATGCCTGCGTGCACAAGGCGGTGGCCACCGCGGCCGCCGGGTTCTCAAAGGATCGTCTGGCGACCGGCCTCGCGGCGCTGACCACTGCACAGGCGCCTGCCGGGGCACCCCAGGCGCGGGGATCCATGACCATGCTGTCCCAAGTGCTGGGCAGCGCAGCCCAGCCGAGGGTTGTGGAAATGTCCCACACCAGCGCGGACCCGGTCGTCGAGGCCCAGTCCGAAATGTCCGATTGCACGCTGCCGATCTCCTGGTTCCCGGCCGCACCGGCCAGGACCACAGGGGTGCCGATCGCGGCCAACGCGGCAGGATCCACCCGGCCCGCACGGGTGACCGGAAGCACGTCGAAGTCCAGACCGAGCGATGCTGCACTCTGCCGGCATCCCAACTGCAACTCCAGCGGGTCCGTCGCGGTGGTGACCACGGCAGTGTGCACCCCGCTTTGGACCGCGTCGGCGACCGCAGTACTGACGGCAAGGCGCAAGGTGGGTTCGAACGTGCAGCCCGCCGCGCCGAAGACTTGAGCCATGTCGGATTCGCTGCCCTTGAGCAGGGCGTCCGAGACCTTGCCCTCGTGGTAGCCCGCGCTCGGGACCGCCCACGCACGTTGGACCGCTGCGACCAGCCATTGGGCGGTCTGGTCGCTGACCGGACGCGAAAGTGCACAATCCAGTACGAAACGCGACATGAGTGGAAGGTACCGCCCCTAGGGCCTTTACTGGTGGGGGCATTGCGCTAGTGTCTGGCGTGAAACCTTGCACGTTTCTTACGTGCGGCGGACGGCTTGGAAGGGTTCAATGAGGCGAATCACAGTGGGCGGGCGCACCAGGCGGGGGGCGATCGTCGGACTCAGCGCAGTCACCGCCCTGGTGCTTGCTGGTTGCTCCCAGAGCACCATCGACGACTGGAAGCGGGCCGGCTATCCGGCGCCCTCCACCGAAGAGGGTCCGACGATGCTGCATCTGTGGACCAGTTCCTGGCACCCGACCAGGTCCGCTACAACCTGCCCATGGAGATCATGTACACCGTGATCCCGCTGATCATGATCGGTGGAATGTTCTACTTCACCGCCCGTGACCAGATCGAACTCACCAAGGTCGAGAACAACCAGGACCTGACGGTGAACGCCGTCGGCTTCCGCTGGTCGTGGAACTTCAACTACGTCGAAGAGAACACCTACGACATCGGCACTCCGGAGGAAGATCCGACCCTGTGGCTGCCGGTCGACCAGAAGGTGAAGTTCGAACTCACCTCGCCGGACGTGATCCACTCGTTCTGGGTCCCGACGTTCCTGTTCAAGATGGACGTCGTGCCGGGGCGCACCAACGAGTTCGAAGTGACGCCCAACAAGGAGGGCACCTTCCTGGGCAAGTGCGCGGAGTTGTGCGGGGTGGACCACGCACGGATGTTGTTCACGGTCAAGGTCGTGAGCCAGGAGGAGTTCGACGCCCACATGGAGGAACTGCGTGCCAAGGGCCAGTTCGGGCAATTGACAAGCGGTAGATCGACCGAAGCAGCGCAAGGAGTCTGACGTGGCGATCCTCGACGAACCCATCCAGCCCAGTGAGCCGGACTCTGTTGTCGCCAAGCAGGCGCACAAGCAGGCCCACAAAGCCCAGAAGCGCAAGGGCTGGGGCCAGACCGTGGTCAAGTGGGTCACCTCCACCGACCACAAGATCATCGGCCAGCTGTACCTGATCACCTCTTTCGTCTACTTCCTGATCGCCGGGCTGTTGGCGCTCGGGATCCGGGCGGAACTGGCACAGCCGGGCATGCAGTTGTTGTCCAACGCCCAGTACAACCAGTTCTTCACCATGCACGGCACGATCATGTTGTTCCTGTTCGCGACGCCGCTGTTCGTGGGCTTCGGAAACGTGATCATGCCGCTGCAGATCGGCGCCCCGGACGTGGCGTTCCCGCGGCTGAACATGTTCTCCTACTGGCTGTTCTTCTTCGGTGGGATCACCGCCGCTCTGGGCTTCGTGGTACCCAGCGGGGCGGCCGACTTCGGCTGGTTCGCCTACGCCCCGCTGCAGAGCGAGGCGTTCACTCCCAGCGCCGGTGCCGATCTTTGGTTCATGGGTCTGGCCATGGGTGGTCTGGGGACGATCCTGGGTTCAGTCAACTTCCTCACGACCATCTTCACGATGCGTGCTCCGGGCATGACGATGTTCCGGATGCCCGTGTTCACCTGGACCGTTCTGAGCACGTCGGTGCTGGTCCTGATGGTGTTCCCGGTGCTGGCAGCAGCGCTTCTGGTCGCCTTCATCGACCGCCAGTTCGGCACGGTGGTGTTCGACGCGGCCAACGGCGGAGCGATCCTCTGGCAGCACCTGTTCTGGTTCTTCGGTCACCCTGAGGTCTACGTGCTCGCCCTGCCCTTCTTCGGCATCACCAGCGAGATCCTGCCGGTGTTCTCCCGCAAGCCGATCTTCGGCTACAAGGGCTTGGTCTTCGCGACCCTGGCCATCGCGGGGCTGTCCATGGCGGTCTGGGCCCACCACATGTACGTGACCGGGGCGGTTCTGCTGCCGTTCTTCGCGTTCATGACGATGCTGATCGCGGTACCCACGGGAGTGAAGTTTTTCAACTGGGTCGGCACCATGTGGGGTGGCTCGATCACGTTCGAGACTCCCATGCTCTGGACTCTGGGCTTCCTGGTGACGTTCCTCTTCGGCGGCGTCACCGGCATCATGCTCGCGTCCCCGCCGCTGGACTTCCAGTTGTCCGAC
>JALOLM010000059.1 GCA_025455985.1 Candidatus Nanopelagicales bacterium
AGGTTGATCGTCATGTCCATCACGCCGTACGGGGTCGGCTGCGTCCATGTGATGTTGCGATCGGTGCGGCCGGTGCGGATGTAGTTACTCGCCACGGATTCGCCGTGATACCTGTCCGTGGCACGCTCCGGGCTCTCGGCATAGTCACGCCAGAAACGCCGGTCGACCTCTGCCGGTGGCGCGACCAAGCAGCCCATGATCGCGGTGTCCCACAGGTCACGCTGGGTGGTCGTGTCCGGGTCGATCAGACCCCGGACCGCCGCATCGTCGAGCAAGGGGCGCAACAACTCGTCAATCCCCCTGTCGCCAGTCGTAGGGCCTTCGGCGGCCAAGTCGTAGTCCGAGATCCGCAGCACCTCGAGGATGCGGTTGCGGGCGTAGGGCACGTCCTCGGTCTGGATCAGACCCTCGCGGCACGCGTACCCCAAGAGGTCGCCGACGCTCGACTCGATCATGCGACCACCTCGTGGGCTCCATCGGCGCTTCGCACGCCGTAGAAGTCCGGCGTCAGCCCGGTGACGGCGGCATATCGGGCCTTGACCGACGCTTCGAACTCATCGACCGAGTCCGGCTCCACGAGATTGACGGTGCAGCCCCCGAAGCCCGCGCCGGTCATCCGTGCGCCCACCACGCCGGGGGCGGCCCAGGCGGCCTCGACCATCGCGTCCAGGGCCGGACCGGTGACTTCGAAGTCGTCGCGCAAGGATTCGTGCGACGCCCTCATCAATGCACCCAGAGCGTCACGGTCACCGCCAGCGAGGGCCCGTTCGAAGGCGATGACCCTGGCCTGCTCGGTCACGACGTGCCGCGCCCGAGGACGCAGTGAGGCCGGCAAGGAGGACAGCGCGTCGGTCGACTCATCCTTATCGATGTCGACCAGTCTGCGGCCCAGGAGTTGCTCAGCCTGCTCACAGGCCTCCCGACGCTGGTTGTAGGCGCTGTCGGACAGTTCTCGACGGTGGTTGGTGTTGGCTACCACGACCGCGAGGTCGTCCGGGAACGCCACCGTGCGCACCTGGAGAGTCTGGCAGTCGATCACCAGCGCCTGACCCTGTCTGCCGCAGGCGATGGACATCTGATCCATGATTCCGCAGGCGACACCCAACGAGTTCTCCGCCCGCTGGCATTCAAGTGCCATCTCAGCCGCGGTCACGACGGCTCCCGTGAAGGCGTTGAGCGCGACGGCCATGGCCAACTCGATCGACGCCGAGGACGACAATCCCGCCCCGTTGGGGATGCTCCCCCGCACCCGCACGTCCACGCCGGGGACCTCGAAGCCCCGACGCCTGAACACCGAGGCGACGGCGACCAGGTAGTTGACCCAGTCCCACTCTGGTCTCGGTGGGTCGGCATCAACCTCGGCCACAATCCGTCCGGCTTCCGGGAAGTTGTCCGACTCCGCGACGATGAGCCGATCGGACCTCGGGCGTGCCCATAGGTCAGTCCCCCGGTCGATGGCCATGGGCAGCACGGTGCCGCCCATGTAGTCGATGTGGTCCCCGATCAGGTTCACCCGACCCGGAGCGTGGAACTGGCGCATGGTCCTATCTAAGCGCGATCACCGCCATCCTTCTTGGGATGTGAGGCGTCGGTGGGCGTTACCCGCGACGAGTCGACATAGACACCCTGCGGCGGCAACATGGGGAGCCATGAGCCTCGAGGAATTCGGACCGGACTTCCTGTGGGGGGTTGCCACTGCCGCCTACCAGATCGAAGGGTCACCAGATGTCGACGGCAAAGGTCCGTCGATCTGGGACACCTTCACACATACCCCCGGCAAGATCGCCGACGCGACCAACGGCGACACCGCCACCGACTCCTACCGCCGGTTCCCGGAGGACGTGGCACTGGTCAACGCCCTGGGATTCGGTGCCTACCGTTTCTCACTGGCCTGGCCGCGCATCCAGCCCGATGGCCGCACCATCAACCAGAAGGGCCTGGACCACTACAAGCGCGTCGTGGAATCGTGCCTCGGGGCCGGTGTTGACCCCTGGGTCACGCTCTACCACTGGGACCTGCCGCAGGCCCTCGAAGACGAGGGCGGCTGGACCAATCGCGAGACCATCGACCGCTTCTGCGACTACATCACCGTGGTCGGCGAGGCACTCGGTGACGTCGTCGAGAACTGGATGGTGTTCAACGAGCCGTTGAGCGCGCACTGCGAGCCGCCGACCCCGACGCGGTGGTCGGCAACACCGCGTACCTGACCGCCGCGCTGGGCTCGGGTCCGGGACCACAATTGGCCCAGCGCGCGGAGCGGGCGGCGAACGCCATGCTCAACCGGGCCTTCCTGGAACCGGGGTTGGGCATGGGCTACCCCACAGACGACGCCCCGATTCTGCGCATGATGCGCCGTTACATCCAGGACGGCGATCTCGAGCGCTGCGAAGTGGACCTCGACTTCCTCGGCGTCCAGTACTACACACGACTACGAGCCCCGTTCCGGCCGATCCCGGGCCTGTGGACGGTGCCCGGGTTCGGAGACGACCCGACGTTGGAGAAGACCTCGATGGGCTGGGAGATCCGTCCTGAGGGCCTGGGCATGGTCCTCGACATGGTCCACGCCTACGGCCGCTACCCGCGCATCGTGGTGACCGAGGGCGGCGCATCCTTTGCCGACCGGATCGTGCGCGGCCGCGTGCACGACGACCGGCGTATCGCGTACTACGAGTCGCATTTGGCGCAGGTGAGTTCGGCCATCGACAGAGGGGTACCCGTCGATGGCTACTTCTGCTGGTCGCTGCTGGACAACTTCGAGTGGGCCGATGGTTTCGAGCCCCGTTTCGGCCTGGTGTACGTCGACTACGAAACCCAGGCCCGCACGATCAAGGACAGCGGTTACTGGTTCGCAGAGCAACTGGGCGGCACCGCGATTCCACCGTCACACTGATGCACGCCCTCAGCGCTTGTGTGCTGGCTCTGAGCCTGTCAGCCTGTGCTGCCGGCGAGCCTGCCCCCGGCAGCACCCCAGCGCCGCAGTGGTTGGCCGTCGACTGGCGCACTGCGTGCCGGTACGACACCGCGCTGCTCCCGGAACTCAGCGGGATGGCGCCTTCGGTGCGCCACCCGGGGATCCTGTGGGCCGTCAATGACGGCGGGAACGCGAACGTCTTGTACGCCCTGGACGCCAGAACATGTGAGGTGCGCGGTCAGCACAGCCTCACGACGGCCACCGCAGACAGCGAGGCCCTGGCCAGTGGCCGTGACGCAGCCGGTCGACCGGTGCTGTGGGTCGGCGACATCGGCGACAACCTCTCCCGGCGCGACTCCGTGGCCGTACTGGAACTGCCGGAGCCCGCACTGGGCACCACGGCGGGCTCGGCCACAGTGCACCGCTTCACGTACCCGGGCGGTCCTCGCGACGCGGAGGGACTGATGCCCGGGCCGAATGGGAAATCGGTCTTCGTCGTGAGTAAGCAGTTGCCACGCAGCACGGTGTACCGGGTGCCGCTACGTCCGGGTACGACAACGGCAGTGGCGCTCGGGCGGGCACCGGCCCTGGTCACGGATGCTGCCCTCAATCCGCGAACGGCTGACTACGCTTTGCGCGACTATGTGCGGATCGTGCGCTACCGCGGTCCCGTGACCGGCCCCCGGCTGGGATCCTCGAGCCCACCGGCGCTTCGACAGGCCGAGGCCCTGGCCTTCAGCCGCAACGGCCAAACGCTCTTCACAGCAGCTGAGGGCGACCCGCGGCTACTACAGGCCGACGTCACTACCGCAAACGGAAACCGTTTTCAATAAGGTGATACGATCGAACGCATGATCAGACCATTGCTCGCCGCATCATTCACGGTTGCCGTTGTCGCCGGCTGCTCGTCCGCAGAATCCGCGACGCCGTCCGCCGCACCAGACGCCACCACAGTTGTCGCGTCGCACTACCCGGTGCAGTTCCTGGTCGACAGCATCGGGGGCGATGCAGTGGACGTCGAGACGCTCACCGCTCCAGGCGCCGAACCCCACGACCTCGAACTGACCCCGCAGCAAGTCGCGCAGGTGCAGGACGCCGCGGCGGTGTTCTACATCGGCGGCTTCCAGCCCGCGGTCGACGACGCTGTGGCCGAGGCCAGCGGGACATCGGTCGATCTGAGCGAGGGCTTGCCCCTGATCGAGGCCGAGCACAGCGATGAGGCCGAGCACAGCGATGAGCACGCCGACGAGGCCGACCACGAGCACGGGGCCACCGACCCCCACGTGTGGCTGGACCCGGTCCTGATGGGTCAGATGGCCACCACGGTGGCGGACACCCTCAGCACATCCGACCCCGACAACGCCGCCACCTTCGAGGCGAATGCGAAGGCCCTGCAGGAGCAGCTGGCAGGCCTCGATGCGGATTGGAGCGCGGGCACTGCCAACTGCGAGATCCCGACAATGGTCGTCAGCCACGAGGCCTTCGGCTACCTGGCCGCCCAGTACGGATTCGAGCAGAAGGGGATCGCCGGGCTGAGCCCCGAGACCGAACCGTCCGCGCAGGCGATCGCCGACCTGGCGACCTTCGTCCAGGACAACGGGGTGACCACTGTGTACACCGAGACCCTGGTGGACCCGGCTGTTGCACAGACCGTCGCGTCGGAGGCGGGGGTGACCACCGCGACGCTGGACCCGCTGGAGGGCCCGCCCGCCACGGGCGACTACATTTCAGCGATGCAGGAGAACCTGGCCGCTGTACAGGAGGGACAAGGCTGCTCGTGAGCATCGTCGCGACCGAGGGCCTTTCCGTGGCCTTCGGTCAACCCGTGCTGCGTGATGTGACCCTGCAGGTCAACGAGGGTGACTTCGTGGCCCTCATGGGGTCGAATGGAACCGGCAAGACCACGTTGGTCCGCACGATCCTCGGCCTGCAACGACCACAGAGCGGCGCGTCCTGGCTGTTCGGCGTGCCCACGACACGTTTCCGCGATTGGCATCGGGTCGCGTACGTTCCGCAGCGATTGACGAACACCAGCGCAGTGCCTTTGAGCGTCGAGGAGGCGGTGCGGGCGGCTCTGGCCAGCCCTGCCCACCGTTGGCGACCCCTGTCCAGAGCCCAGCGGCTAGCCATCGACGAGGCGCTGGCGATGGTGGGGCTGCAGGGGCGCGGTAAGGAACGCCTCGAGCATCTGTCCGGCGGTCAGCAACGCCGGGTCATGATCGCGCGCGCATTGGCGACCGACGCCGAACTGCTGATCATGGACGAGCCGACGGCCGGCGTCGACCTCGGGGAGCAGCGACGGATCGCCGGCCACATGCGCCTGCTGCGGGACCGTAATGTCACGGTGCTTCTGATCACCCACGACGTGGGGCCGGTGGCAGGCCTTTCCAACCGGGCGATCGTGCTCGGTCATCCCGACCATGGATCAGTGCGATACGACGGAGCATCTCCTCCGCCGCCGCAATACAGCGAGCACGTCTGGCACCACAGCCACGAGGGCCCATCGGATCCTGGCCTTCTGGAGGGACCGTGACGTTCCTGGATTTCGACTTCATGCGGCGCGCCTTGCTCGCTGCAATGGTCATCGGTCTGCTTGCCCCCGCCATCGGCGTCTTTCTCGTGCAACGCCGTCTTGCGCTGCTCGGCGACGGGATGGGGCACGTGGCCTTGACCGGGGTCGGCCTCGCCTTCCTCACAGGTACGGCCCCGGTCCCCACGGCACTGGTTGTGGCCGTGGTCGGAGCGATCGGGATCGAGTTCCTGCGCGCGCGCAGCCGGTCCGCCGGTGATGTGATCCTCGCGCTGGTCTTCTACGGCGGTATTGCGGCCGGTGTTCTGCTCACCTACTTGGCCGGGAACCGGGCTGCTTCGTCGCTGAATCAGTACCTCTTCGGAGCGATCACCACGGTGTCGGGCAACGACCTGATCTGGTTGCTCGCCGCCGCGGCCCTCGTCGCGGTGACCCTGCTGATCTTCAGCCGTGAGATGTTCGCCGTGTCCTTCGACGCCGAGGTCGCGCGCACCCAAGGGATCCGCGCAGGCTTCATCAGCGCCATGATCACTGTTCTGGCCGCGGTCACAGTTGTGATCGGGATGCGCACGGTCGGCCTGCTGCTCGTCAGCGCCATCATGATCGTTCCCATCGCGGCCGCCCAGCAGGTCAGCCGGTCCTTCCGTGGGACGGCCGGACTCGGTGTGGTGATCGGCTGGGCGTGCGCCGTCAGCGGCGTGATCCTCAGTTTCTACATCGACGTGCCCTCTGGGGCCACTATTGTTCTGCTGACCCTAGGCTGTTTCGTGTTGGCCCTGCCCATCGGATCCGCACTCAGGAGGTCGACATGACCAGACGACGCACTCGGCAAAGAGCTGCAGTCGAGGACCTGCTGGCTGAAGCCATCGACTTTCGCACCGCCCAGCAGATACACGCCGACCTTCGAGAATCGGGCGCCGACGTGGGCTTGACCACGGTGTACAGATGCCTTGCGGACATGGCCCAGGCCGGCGACGTCGACGTGTTGCTCGCTGAGGACGGGGAAGCTCGCTACCGGGCGTGCAGTACCGGGCATCACCACCACCTCGTATGCCGCGATTGCGGGTTCACCGTCGAGGTCACCGCCGGCCCGGTGGAGCGCTGGGCCCGCGAAACAGCCGACAGGCACGGGTTCACCGAGGTCAATCACACCGTCGAGATTCTAGGCCTGTGTCCCGACTGCCGCTCCTGAGGGCGGTCATTTGACGGTGTCGCGGATCGGCAAGACTGACGCCATGACAGACAAACTCATCGCTGAATTCGTCGGCACGTTCCTCTTGGTCTTCCTGGCCGTCGGCGCCGCCGTCAGCGGCATCAAGTCGATGGGCATGCTCGGCGTAGCGTTGGCGTTCGGCCTGGTCCTGGCGGCGTTGGCATATTCACTCGGGCCGACGTCTGGCTGCCACGTGAACCCCGCGGTCACTTTGGCCTTCTGGCTGTCGAAGCGCCAGGACGGCAAGGAGGCCGCGCTGTATGTGGTCATGCAGTTCCTGGGCGCAGCCGTCGGCGGTTTCGTCCTCTGGGTGCTGGTGAACTCCGGCGGCGTCACCGATCAGACCGGTGGGTTGGGGACTAACGCATTCGGAGGCGACGGCCCCAACGCGATCGGCGCCTTCCTGACCGAGGCGCTGCTGACAGCCGCCTTCGTCGGAGTGATCCTGCTGGTCACCGACCACGCAGCCGCACCTGGTTTCGCCGGTCTTGCTATTGGCGCCACCCTGGCGGCGGTGCATCTCGTGGGCATCCCCCTGACCGGCACATCGGTCAACCCGGCCCGTTCGCTGGGCCCGGCACTGTTCGCTGGCGGCGAGTCGCTCGAGCAGGTGTGGCTGTTCCTGATCGCACCGCTGGTCGGCGGCGCGCTGGCCGTTGTCGTGTGGCGCATCTCGCGGCCCAAGAATGCCGTGCTCAGCGACGAGGGCACCGAACAGCTCGGCCGCGAAGGCGACTGAAGCGTCCAGGCCTCGAAGGTCCTGACCGCGTCGCTGGGTTACCGTTGATCTTGATGAGTCTTTCGTTTCTTCCCCGCCCCGACGTTGATCCCGTCGTCCGCGAGACCCGCGCTGCCTTCCGCAGTTTGCAGGGCGGCGGGTTCGCCGATCTTCGTCGCATGCCGTCAGAGGTCATCTTCGACGAGCCCAAGTGCACAGTGCACCGCTACGAGCCGACCGCCGATCAGCCACAAGATGCGCTGCCGGTACTGCTGATCCCGCCGATGGCGGCCACACCCGTCTGCTTCGACCTGCGTCGCGGCTGCTCGATGGTGGAGTTCCTGCTCGATGAGGGCCGGCCCACCTACCTGGTCGACTACGGCGACATCAGCACCCTGCGCGATCAGGACCTGGGCCTCGAGCACTGGATCGACGCGGTACTGCCGGATGCCATCGAGTCGGTGCTGGCCGACTCCGGGGCCCGGGGTGTGCATCTGGTCGGCTGGTGCCTGGGCGGCATCCTGGAGATGTTCACCGCTGCTGCGCACCCGGAGTTGCCGATCATGAGCGTCACCTCCGTGGCCAGCCCCTTCGACTTTTCGTCGGTGCGGGTGCTCGGCCCGGTGCGGCTGATGGAGGATCTGACCGGCGGGTTGTTGACCACAGGGCTGGTGCGCACCCTGGGCGGGATACCGGGCCGGCTCAACGGCTTGATCTACCGCTGGCTCGACCCCGTGAAGCAGATCAAGAAGCCTCTGACGCAGTTGCAGAGTCGCAGCGATCCGGACACCCTCGCCCAGATCGAAGCCGTCGACGTCCTGATGGACACGATGGAGGCCTACCCGGGTCGCAGCATCTCGCAGATCTACCATTCACTGATCCGCACCAATCGGTTCTCCGAGGGACGCTTGGTGCTCAAACACGGCCGCACGGTGGAGCTCAGTGACGTCACCGTGCCCGTCATGGCAATCGCGGGTGCGGGCGACTTGTTCTTCGCCCCGCCGGCGTCGGCCCACCACGTCGGGACTCTGCTGACTAACAGTCCCGAGGTCCGGCTCGAAAGGGCCCCAGGCGGTCACCTTGGCGTGCTCACCGGTCGTGGCGCACGCGACACCACGTGGAAGTACATCGACGGCTTCCTTCGGGACAACGACCGCCAGCGCTAGGCCCTGGGTCGAGTCCGGACGGACTCAGGACCCGGGCGCAGGCTAACCTCGGTCAGGGGTGTCGAGCGGCGCTGTGCCAGTGCGACCCGCCGGAGAGACTGGAGATCCCCCATGGCCCACGATGACAACGCAGACATCGCGACATTCTCCGATCTCGGACTCAGCGAAACCCTCCTGGGCACACTCTCCGACGTCGGCTACGAGAGCCCGTCGCCCATCCAGGCCGCAACGATCCCGCCGCTGCTGGCGGGCAACGACGTGGTCGGCCTCGCCCAGACCGGCACGGGCAAGACCGCTGCTTTCGCGCTACCCATCCTCGACCGGCTGGACCTTACCCAGAAGAAGCCACAGGCCTTGGTTCTGGCGCCCACGCGCGAGTTGGCCCTGCAGGTCTGTGAAGCGTTCGAACGGTACGCCGCGCGTCTGCACTCCGTGAAGGTGCTGCCGGTCTACGGCGGCCAGGGCTACGGGGTGCAATTGAGCGCTTTGCGACGAGGGGTCCACATCGTCGTGGGTACGCCCGGGCGGATCATGGACCACCTCGAGAAGGGCACACTGGACCTGTCCGAGTTGCGATTCCTGGTCCTCGACGAGGCCGACGAGATGCTCAACATGGGTTTCGCGGAGGATGTGGAGACCATCCTGGCCGACACCCCCGACGACAAGAACGTGGCGCTGTTCTCAGCCACCATGCCCGCCGCGATCCGCCGGATGTCCAAGAAGTACTTGCACGACCCGCTGGAGATCACGGTCAAGAACAAGACCACCACCTCGGCCAACACCACCCAGCGCTACCTCACCGTCTCGTACCCGCAGAAGATCGAAGCCCTCACGCGCATCCTCGAGGTCGAGAGCTTCGAGGCCATGATCGTGTTCGTGCGCACGAAGAACGAGACCGAGACCCTGGCGGAGAAGCTGCGAGCACGGGGGTTCTCCGCGATGGCCATCAACGGGGACGTGCCGCAGGTGCAGCGGGAGCGGACGATCAACCAACTGAAATCCGGCGCCCTCGACATCCTGGTCGCCACCGACGTCGCCGCTCGCGGTCTGGACGTGGACCGGATCAGCCACGTGGTCAACTACGACATCCCCACCGACACCGAATCGTACGTGCACCGCATCGGTCGAACCGGGCGAGCCGGGCGCAGCGGTGACGCGATCTCGTTCGTGACACCGCGCGAACGCTACTTGCTCAAAGCGATCGAGAAGGCCACCCGACAGTCGTTGACGCCGATGCAGATGCCCACCACCGAGGACATCAACAGCACCCGGCTGTCCCGATTCGACGACGCGATCACTGAGGCGCTGGCCTCTGAGGAACTCGAGTTCTTCCGCGATGTCGTCGCCCATTACGTACGCGAGCACGACGTTCCCGACTCCGACGTCGCGGCCGCCCTGGCCGTTGTGATGCAAGGTGGTGCCCCGCTGCTGCTGGAACCCGAGCCCGCGCGACCGGCACGGGCGGAACGACCCGAGCGCAAACCCCGCGAGGACAGGCCGAGCCGTGACCGGACCGAGCGCGGTCAACCCGCTGGACGTAAACGCCCTGACACGCCCTTGTCCACCTACCGGATCGAGGTGGGCCGCCGGCAGAAGGTGGAGCCCCGGCAGATCGTGGGTGCGCTGGCCAACGAGGGAGGCCTGCGCAGCGCGGACTTCGGCCACATCGACATCCGCCCCGATCACAGCCTCGTCGAACTGCCGACGAACCTGCCCCCCGACGTCTGGAAGAGGCTGCGCAAGACCCGGATCTCCGGGAAGTTGATCGACCTCAAGCCCGAAGGCAAGCCGCGCAAGCCCGGCAAGGGCAAGAAGCGCTGAGCCCATCCGTCATCAGAGGCGGGCACGCCAGCCCCGCGTGAGCGCCCGGGGACCCATCACGATGCGCGGTTCCGACCCGGGGTCCAGCCAGGTCAGGGTGCGGCGCATCTGGGCACGCCCGATCGCCACACATCCTGCTGTCGGACGATCGCGGTCCACGTGCAGGAAGATTCCCCCACCCTTATGGATGCGCGCCGGCACGACCGCGCGCCGCTCCCCTGAGCGGTGACGGTAGACCTCATCCGGGAGGTTGTATCCGATCACCACCGCGAAGCGGTACTGGCCGCCGTAGTCGATGAGACGCTCGGACCACTGTCCGTCCGCGCGCCAGCGGGACGTGTCGCTCCGGTCGGTCTGCAACACGTTGTACGTCCGGGGATCCCTCGGGTCGTAAGGCCAATAGGAACGAGGCGTGATCCGGTGGTAGGGCAGGTCCACCTTTGTCGCTGGACCCGTCCCGAACGCCTGGGGCAGGGTGAACACCCCCGCCGGGGTCTGGCCACTGTTCTGCTGACGCGTGCGCCACGGGGCGAATCCGTTGACCCCCAACCAGGCCCGAGTCCGCGGTCCCACCCGCACCCACCGACCCTCGTCGCGCACGAACCTGCGCAACCGTCCGCGTTGACTGTCCCAATGCGGTGCCGTCACGACGATCACCTGCT
>JALOLM010000060.1 GCA_025455985.1 Candidatus Nanopelagicales bacterium
ATCAGGCTCGGTGTTGCGCAAAGTGCGTCGCACCGCTGCATCGAGCACCGCGTCGTAGTAGTCGGTCTTGGTGGGGAAGTAGTGGAACAGCAAGCCGCGGGAGATACCTACCTCGGCCGCGACCGCATCCACGGAGACCGCCTGGATGGGCCGCTCGGTCAGCATCCGCAGGCCGACGCCGATCAGTTGCCGGCGGCGGTCCTCGGGAGCCATGCGGGCGGTCGCGGAGCGGGTCACGGGCCTGAGCATTGCTCAATCCTCCACAGCGCGCAAACTCATTGAGCAATGCTCAATAAGATGTTAGGGTTGAACCATGGACTTCGAACCGTCTGCTCGCGCCGCTGACCTCACCGCCCGAGTGCGGGCTTTCATCGACCACAAGATCACCCCGGTCGAGGAGGAGTACCACGCCGAAATCCGGCGGATACGGGAAACCGGAGGGAACTCCTGGAACCCGCTGCCGGTGCTGGACGGCCTGCGTGCCGAAGCCCGACTCGCCGGGTTGTGGAACCTCTGGCTGCCGGCCGGCCACGAGGGCGAGTACGCCCAGCGCTTCGGCACCGATGGTGGGGTGGGGCTTTCCAACATCGACTACGCGCCGGTGGCAGAGCAGATGGGCCGTTCCTTCCTGGCGCCTCTGGTTTTCAACAGCAATGCCCCCGACACCGGGAACATGGAGGTACTGCTGCGTTACGGCACGGATGACCAGCGCGCGCAGTGGCTGGAACCGCTGCTCGAAGGCCGGATCCGCTCCGGGTACGCAATGACCGAACCGGACGTGGCCTCCTCAGACGCCACCAACATGGCGGCCACGGCAGTTGTGGACGGTGACGATGTCGTGATCAACGGCCGCAAGTGGTGGACCTCCGGCGCCGGACATCCGGACTGCGAGGTCTTCGTCTTCATGGGTCACACCGGCGATCCCGAGGCGGACCGCCACCATCAGCACACGATGGTTCTGGTGCCCCGGGACACACCTGGCGTCGAGATCGTGCGGATGCTCACCGCGATGGGCCAGTACGACGAACCGATCGGGCACGGCGAGGTCCTGTTCAGCGATGTCCGTGTCCCGAAGTCGAACATCCTGCTCGGCGAGGGTCGCGCGTTCGAGATCGCTCAGGGTCGACTCGGGCCAGGCCGGGTGCACCACTGCATGCGTCTGATCGGTCGAGCTTGCGATCCACCGCGGCAAGGAGCGGGTGGCTTTCGGCAAGCCGCTGGTCAACCTCGGCGGCAACCGGGAACGTATTGCCCAGGCGCGCATTGCGATTGACTCGACGCGGCTGCTGGTACTGAATGCCGCCTGGAGGTTGGACCAATACGGACCGATGGGCGCGCTCAGCGAGGTAAGCCAGATCAAGGTCGCCGCTCCGCGCATGGCTCAGGAGGTCATCGACTTCGCAATGCAGATCCATGGTGGCGGCGGGATGAGCGATGACTTCCCGCTTGCCGCAGCCTGGACCCAAGCCCGCGCATTGCGGCTGGCCGACGGTCCCGACGAGGTCCACCTAGGCGTGGTCGCCAAGATCGAACTGGCCAAGCAGAAGCTCCAGCGCTAGGCGAGCTCGCGCAGTTCAGCCACGCTGCGACCCGCCAGGCCCAGACCGGCCATCGTGCGAGCCGCCTCTTGGGCGTAGTCACGTCCGGTGACCACGGCGCTGAGAGTGAGCAGCGACTCCATGACCGGCGTCCGGACACCGACCTGTCGGGCCAGGTCGGTCATGAACACCAGCCCGTAGCCGGCGTCCTCGTTGAAGTAGCGGTGGTCCAACTGCCCCTGTGCCCGGATGCCCTGGAAGCCGGGCGCCTGCGAGTACCCGATGCCGTAGTCGTCGATGACCTGGTACCCCTGGGCGATGCCGAGTACTGGGTCGCGCAGCACGGTCACCCCGAGTGCCTCAGCGATACGCACCCGCTCAAGGTCCACGGCCTTGATCAGTCGGCCGACGGCCTCGGTGACGCCTTCCTCGTAGAACAGGAAGTCGCCGCCGGTGCGCTCGATCAGCCCGGCGTTGCACAAGGAGACCGCCGGATGGATGATCGGGTTGCTGTTCTGCAGAGTGGTCTGCCAGATGCTCTCAGCAGGAGCGATCCCCTCGTGGACGGTGTGCAGCAACTCGTACACCTCGGACGTTGCACTCGCCGGAATCGCCGCGACGTAGTATCCGCCTTTGAGCCGGTTGTAGACGGTCAGATGTGCCTCGCCGGTCACGCGCACGGCGTAGGGCAACGTCGAGGTCTCGGCCACCACCACCGAGTCGTCGTCCACGCCGAGTGTCTGCCGGAACACGATCGCTCCCGCGCACGAGCCGGGGCACACGACGAAGATCTGGCCAGGACGCACGTGCGGTCGGCACGCCTGCGCGAACGGGGCGGTGCTGTACGCGGGGCCTACCGCGAACACCAGGTCCGCACCGCTCATCGCCTGCGCGATGTCATGGCCCGAGTAGGCCACAGGCGCAAACCCGGTCATCTCGCCGTCAGAGGTGATGCCACCGCGCTGCGCCACCGCGGCGATGTTGCCCGCGAACTCGTCGAAGTCAAACAGCACCACCTCGTGGCCCGCCCGCGACCACTCGAAAGCCATCGCCAGACCGCCGTTGCCCGAACCCAATACCGCAATTTTCATTGCCCACCTCCAAGCCCATCCTCGCGGATCGCCGCGCCGGGTGCGACCAGTAGCCGACGTACCCCGGACCGGGCCAACAGCAGCACAATGATCAGACCGGTCACCGACCAGAAGCCGCCCAGACTCACGTAGTCACCGAAGACCAGCTCCACGAGTTCCAGCACCGCGAACTTGCTGCCCACCAGCAGCAGCCACAGCAGCCCCGCGGCCGCGACCTTGCCGACCGGATTCTCGGCGGCTTTGAACAGGCCCTTCACGCGGCCCTTGAGCAGGACGACGACCTCAAGCACGGCCTTCAGCAGCACCGCAGTCAGCAGCGACAGGGTGAAGGTTTCGGAGATGACCTCGGGCACAAATTCGATCGCGAGGTTCAGTACCACCACGTAGACGAACACGTCGACGACATCCACAGGTGCCGGGCGCTTCATCCCGCAACCCTTCCGCCGGCCACGGATCTACTTCGTGCCCGTTGTCACGTACTCGACAATCGCGTCACGATCCAGGCCGCCCAGACCGCACCGGTCCAGCGTGCGCCGGTCTTCGGGGAAGTCCGAACCCAGCAGCGCGTTGGTCAGGTGGATCACCGACTCCATCAGCACCGGAGCGCACCCGGCCACACGGCCCAGTTCGGAGTAGATCGTCAAACCGACCGGCACGTCCTCGGTCAGGTAGCGCGAGTCGATCTGGGAAGGACCCTTGATCCCATTCAACGCAGAGACCCCTCTGATCACCGACCAGAACGTGTCACCCTTCGGCCCGTAGCCCATCACCGGATAGGTGTCCTTGAGGCTCAACAGCTCGATCCCGAACGCTGCCCCGATCGCCAACCGCTCTGCGTCGATCGCCTCGATGGCCTGACACACGTGCGGGGTCATGCCCTCCTCGTAGTAGTAGAACTCCCCGTGGCTGTACTCGATGCGGCTGGCCGACATCAGTACGCCGAGGCAATGCAGCGTCGGGTTCGGATTGCTCAAGCCGGCCGCCAAGACGTTGGGCATCACATCGATCCCCGGATACAGGTCGTCAAGGATGGCCGCGACCCGGTCACTGCGATCGGCGGGGAAAGTCCCCACCGACACGATCCGCCGTCGGCCGAACACGGTGACTTCAGTCGGGCCGGTGATGCGCGTGGCGTACGGCAAGGCCGCGATCTCGCAGATGGTGACATCAGGCGCGAAGATCTGGGCCACCTGCAGCGAACCCAGCGATCCCGGCATGAGGACCACGTTCGCGCCGCTCGGCAGCAGCGGGGCCAGCATTTCCGCGATCGTGCGCTGGTGGTTGGTGGGCACCACGACGAGGATCACCTCAGCGTCGGCCACCGCAGCGGCGAGGTCGGTGTCCACCCGAACCGGTGCGGTTCCGCTGATCTCGCCTGTCGCCACGATGTGTCCGGCCTCGGCGATGGCATCCAACCCGGCGGCGAACGCAGGCACCTCCCACAACGTCACCGCATGACCGCCGAGACCGAACTCCGCCGCAGCCGTACGGCCGCCGTTGCCCGCCCCGAGAACCGTCACCCTGCGCTGTGCCATGTGGGTCAGCGTGTCACACCCTGCGCCTACAGTCGTTGTAGGTGATGAGTGAGTGGCGCCAAGCCCCGGCTGGCCGCTCCGGCAACCGCGCTGCTGGCACGGTGCCCCGGGTGACCACCTGGCCTGCGGATGGTCCGCGGGCACGTGCAGCAAAGGGGTGCGCCATGGGCGCTTTCAATTGGCCGTTCGCGGACGGATTCGACGACCGGATCGGGGCAGATCCTTCGCCTCCTGATTGGGTGCGCGACTGGCGGTGGTTGCTCGCCAATGTCGGGGAACCCGCGCAGTCCTATGTCGGACAAGTGACCGACCGTGGGATCGGCCCGGTCTTCGGGCGGAACCTGTGCTCGGCTCGCGATGTCGAACTCATTGAAGTGCCCCAGACGCTCGTGCGCTCCGAGTTCGCCACGCAGGAGATCGTGATCAGCTACGGCGGCATGAAGTACCGGCTGGTGGCGGTCGGCGATCCCGTAGCGGGCCCGTGTCCGATCACGGCGGATGTCGGCTTCGTCAGCCTGACCCGCCGGATCGCGGGAACCGCCAGTAGCGACGTGAGGTGGAGCGTCCCTGAGGGCTGGCAGGTCGTGGCGGCGCTGGCCGCTGATCGCCGGTGGACCGACCAGATGACAGCGGCGACTCCCCACGCCATCTGCCAGCGAGCCCGCGAAACCGATCAGCCGTACTACGTGCATTGGCAGCCAGGACCGGGCCATGGCCGCCTCGACGTAGTGGCCGCGACAAGTGGTGAGGTGGTGGACAGTTCGCCTGCATGCCTGACTCGCGCGGTACTGACCTGCCCACTGATCCCCGACGCCCAGTGCGGACAGTTGTGCCGTATGCACGGCGGGCCGTGGGTAAGCTCCTCGATCAATGCCGCCGCTCACTGGTCGGCCAACCGTGCCAACCGGCTGGCCGATGTCGGGTGCGACACCTGCGGGAACGGCGCGGTGGTGGCCGGACCGATGTCGGACGGTCTGCCGCGGATCTACGCCGGGACGCGAGCGCCCGGGGTCATCGATATCCGTACCGAGCAGCACATCCGTCCGCGCCCCGGGGGTCAGAGATGGTCACAGTGGCTGTCCGACAACCGCTACGGGCAGATCGTGATCCTCGACCGGTGACTCACTTGGCGCGTATGAAGATGTCCTTCTGACTCGTGCACTGCGCCTGACGCTCCTCGATCTGGAACAGGTCCGTTCGCGATCGCACCAGGTCACGCGTCGTGTTGTCACGGGTGTCAGCCGAGGGGAGTAGCCTGGGATCAGGGGTGGACGTCATGTTCACAACACTGTCCGCAGTCTCCGCACTCGCCCTCGCATTCGCGCCCATTTCGGCTCCCGTGCCCTCCGCGAACGTCTGCGCCGCACACCTCGACGCCGGATCACTGCGACCGGCTTGGTGCGGCAAGAAGCCGCCGCCGAAGTCGTACGAGACGTTCCGGCGCGCCTTGTCCGACTACCAGACGAGTGTCTACTACATGGTGGACGCGCTCGCGGGCGCAATCGGTTCGCTGAGTCCCATTGACTCGCAATGCCGGGACAACCCGCCCGTGGATCCCACCACCGTCGACCTCATCGTCAGCGGCGCCTACCTCAGCGCGGGCCCCCAATTTGAACGATCCCGAGCAGCTCTAGCGAAGATGCTGTCCGTCACTGACTCGCTGTTCGAAGTCCCCACGCTCGCCGAGGTCAAAGCGACCGTAAAGGGACTCTCCCCGAAGGTCGATGAGTTCGAAGCGATCCTCAAGACCATCGAGGCCGCCGGTGATTCCTACAAGATCGGCGACTGTGAGACGGGCCAAGCCAGCTGGCTCAAAGCATCCGACGACTTGGTGGCAACAGGTCAGTACAGCAACCGAACGGTTGTGTCGCTGAGCCGCCTGCTCAGCACGACGCATAAGCCGTGCAAGTCGGCGACGGTCAAGGATCCGTACTCAGACAAGGCGCTGAAGAAGGCCTCCGGGGCCAAGTCGGTGAAGACCACGAAGGTTGGCGACTTGTCGATGGACTACCCGAGCAGCGTCGACCTCGGCGGGCCGACATGGCTGCCTTTGAACCTTGATTCCTCGGCACCCTCCGGCTTCGTCCAGGTCACCCTGACGCAGGGGGCGAAACCGTTGGCAGCGCTCGGTGGCGGGACTCCAGCAGGTGGCTCTGGCGTCAGGATCAAAGTGATGGGCACGCCCAAACGTGGGCCCGCGAAACTCCAGGTGACGTTCTCGCCGGCAGGCGGCACTCAACTCATGAAGACGGTCACGATCCGGTTGAGCTGAACTACTTGGCGCGGATGAAGATGTCCTTCTGACTCGTGCCCTGCGCCTGACGCTCCTCGATCTGGAACAGGTCCGTTCGCGATCGCACCAGGTCGGACAACTTCCGGTAGCCGTACAGCCTGGAGTCGAAGTCGGGCTGCAGTTTGACCAGGTAGCTGCCAAAAGTCCCGAGGTTGGCCCACCCCTCGTCGTCGACGGACTGTTCCAGGGCGGTCATGAGGAACTTCTTCGGGAACTTGGCCGGGGCTGGTTCGCTCTGCTTGGGCCGTGGTTTCCGCGCGGGCTGTGTGGCGTCCGCGGCCTCTGCCTCCTCAGGTTCCCTGGACCGCAGCACCTCCACAAAGACAAATCGGTGGCAGGCGTTGCGGAACGCCTCCGGGGTCTTGCGCTCACCGAAGCCGAACACCATCAGTCCGGCCTCGCGCAGTCGTGTGGCCAGACCGGTGAAGTCGCTGTCACTGGTGACCAGGCAGAAGCCGTCGAAGTTGCCGGTGTAGAGCAGGTCCATTGCATCGATGATCAGTGTGCTGTCGGTGGCGTTCTTGCCCGTGGAGTAGGCGAACTGTTGCACCGGTTTGATCGCGTTGCGCTGCAGAACCTTCTTCCACGCCGAACTCTGCGCGCTGGTGAAGTCGCCGTAGATGCGCCGCACGATGGCATCGCCGAAGCGGGCCACTTCTGCCAGCAGTGCTTCGATCACCGATGCTTGGGCGTTGTCGGCGTCGATCAGTACCGCCAGCCGCAACTGGCCGTCATCGGTGCGGACGGGATTGGGACGTTCGCGGTTGCTCACGGATACAGCGTGTCACGAGCCGTAGCGCCCACGCGCTGCGCGCCACCATCCCTGGGCGGTGTCGAACAGCGCAATCACGGCGAGGATCCACGGCAGTGAGTCCAGCAGGAACGGCACACCCTCGGGAAGAACGGCGCTCACCGCCGGGTTGAGCAGCATGTCCTCGCCTGCCAGCCAGAGGACGACACCTGCGAAGCCGAAGTTCAGCACCGTGTTGACGGCAGCCAGGGTGAAGGTCCACCGGCCGGCCAGGTACTTGACGACCTCCAAGGCGATGCTGGCCACGAGGATCACCAGCAGCACCGGCAGCCACCACGACCAGAGGTCCGGGTTGAGTGCCGGCACAAGTGAGCCATCAGCGGCGGTGATCAGCCAGTGGTCACGTTGCCACAGGATCGTCCAGATCAGCAGGGCAAGAGCGCTGACCCCGATGACGGTGTCCGCGAGGCCGATGTGGCGCTGCGCCGGCTCGGGCAGGTCATCGACCGACCAGTCGGAGGCCGCTGCCGGGTCGACGCGATCGATGACCGCAAAAGCGACCGTCACCCAGAAGACCAGCTGGAAGCCCACCTGCAGCAGGACGCTCACGGTCCCGGTGAGCACGTCCAGGACGTCGCCGCCGGACAATCCCTGCACGAGGAGCATCACGGTGCCAACGACGGGCAGGACCGTCACCAGCAACACGCGTAATAGGCGCAGGTACTCGTCGAAGTGAGCCGGACCGATCAGGTGGCGTGGACGGCCACCGAACCGCACGGCGAGCACAGCCGGTTCGCCGAGTTCGTTCAGGGTCTGCCGCTCGTTGTCGGTGTGCGCCAGTTGCGTCCGGAGTTGCTGCTCAACGGATGCGCGGTTCGCCTCGGGTACGTGCTTCAGGACTTCGTTCACATAACGATCGGTGAGGCTCGGGTCGGAGATGGTTTTGGTCATCGGGATCGCCCCCCTCGGGCTCCAAGTCCATTGTCCTCCCGCCGGCCTCAGCCGTCACCCCTCAGATCTGATCGAGAGGAACGTCCGGGTCCGCCAGCCGAGCCGGCTCAACCTGCCGTCCGGAGAGGATCAGTTCCCGGATCGGATCCACCACATCCCAGATGTTGACGTTCATACCCGCCACCACCCGCCCCGCGCTCAGCCAGAACGCTACGAACTCCCGCGACGCCTCGTCACCGCGCACGACCACCTCGGTTTCCATGTCCCGACCGACGTATCCCACGTACTCCATACCGAGGTCGTATTGGTCGCTGTAGAAGTAGGGGATCCGGTCGTAGCTCGCCTGATCGCCCAGCATGTTCGCCGCGACGACCTGCGGCTGGTTCAGGGCGTTGGCCCAGTGCTCGACGCGGATGTGGCGACCTAGTCGGGGGTGGAATGCGTTAGCCACGTCTCCGGCCGCGTAGACGTCCGGATCGCTGGTACGCAGGTGCTCGTCCGTGACGATCCCGTTGTCCAACCGCAGGTTGCCTGCCTGCGCCAGTGCCGTGTTGGGGGTCACGCCCACCCCGACGATCACCATGTCGGCGCCGATGATCTCCGCGCCCGACTGGACTCCCGTCACCCTGGGACCTCCGACAAAACCGTCGACGCGGGCATTGACCCGCAGGTCCACGCCATTCGCGCGGTGCAGATCTGCGAACACCTGAGCCATCCGCGGGCCCAGCACCCCGACCAGCGGCAATTCGGCCATCTCCAGCACAGTCACGTCCAGGTTCCGCGCCCGGGCCGCCGCCGCGACCTCCAAGCCGATCCAGCCGCCGCCGACGATCACCACCCGGCCGCCGCTTTCGAAGCCCGCCAGTATGCGGCCGGCGTCGCCGAGTGTGCGCAAGTAGTGGACACCTTCAAGATCAGCACCAGCGATGTCGAGGCGTCTCGGCGAGCTACCGGTCGCGATCGCCAGCTTGTCGAAGCTCACCTGCTCCCCGTCGGACAACGTCACCACGTGGTCCTCGCAGGACAGGTCGACAGCGCTGACGTTCAGACGCAACTCGACATCGTTGTCCGCGTACCACTGCTGAGCGTGGACGAAGACATCTGGCTGCTTTCCCTGCAGGAGGTCCTTGGACAACGGCGGTCGCTCGTACGGGCGATCCTGCTCGTCGCCGATCAGCGTGATTCGCCCTTCGAACCCGGCTGACCGCAGATGTTCTGCGGTCTTGGCTCCCGCCAGTCCTGCACCCACAATCACGAACTGCTGGCTCACGCTGTCCTCCGATGCTCCGTGCGGTCAGGCTCGCACGGGATTGCGAGTGCGACAACCGGACGCTTGTCAGACGACCTCGAACTCCCAGATCACCGAGCCGGTTGCGGCCGGCTTCTGACCGCCGTGACCGGCAGCGAAGTCGCGCGAGTCCAGCCAGGCGCGGTAAGACTCGACGCTGTCCCATCGGGTGTAGACCAAGTAGTCCTCGGTGCCGCTGACGGGCCGCAGCAGTTCGAAGTGCTCAAAGCCGGGGGCTTGATCCACGGCGCCGGCGCGGGCAGCGAACCGCTGCTCCAACGTGGCGGCCTGTTCGGCGGGGACGGTCAGGGAGTTCACGACGACGTAGGACATGGATCGACCCTAAACGGGTGGCGGGTCAGGTGCCGGTCGCGACCACTGCAACCCGCCTGCTGAACCAGAAGAGCCCGGCAGTGGCAAGGCTCAGCGCGGCGCCCGCCCAACCGTGGGCGTCCATGCCGTCGAGGTAGGCCTGTTTCTGAGCTGTGTCGACCTGTTCGACCTCCTGCAGGGGTACGGCATAGGAGGTTGCTGTCTGCTGTACATCGGCGCCAGTTCTCAGCGCCACCGCGATCTCGTCGCCCTGCGCCGAGTCGATGCCAGCCTGCGTCAGTTGCCCGGACAGGGACGCTGTGAAGGTGGCGAGGACCAGCGCGGAGATCGACGCTGTGAAGGTGGCGAGGACCAGCGCGGAGATCAAGGCGATCCCCGTAGCGGTGCCCACACCGACGGCCGCCTGCCGGTAGGCCGATGCGCCGCTGTCGCCACCGGGTGTGGCCGAGTCCATCAAGGCCTTGGTCATCGGGACCCCGGCCGCGACGCTGGCGAAGCTGTAGAGGCAGGTGATCGCCACCGGCCACCACAGCGGCGAGCCGACACCGACGAGAACGCTGAGCGCAAGTGAGATCCCTGTGACGATCAGCAGCACGAATCCCGGCGTCGTAAGACCGAACCGCTTGACCATCCAGCCCGCCGAACGGGCTCCGACGGCCGCGCACACCTGGGCGGGTGCCATCAGCAGCGCAGTGACGAGCACGCTGAGCCCGAAGACGTACTCGTACGCCAGAGTCATGTAGTACCAGAGTTGGGTGAAGCACCACAGCCCCACTACGGCCAGCATCAAGGCCGTCCCACCTCTTCGCAGGAAGGCCAGATCCAGCGACGGTGCCCCCACGCGACGTAGGGCCATCGCCAGCCCGGCCGCGACGACCACGGTGAAGCCGATCCGAGCCAGCGTGGCGGGCGTGAGAAGGCCGTCCGAGAGGCCGTGCGAGATCGATTGCACCAACCCGGCGCACACCATTCCCGCCAGAGCCGGTGTGAGTAGTTCCTCTTTCGTATACGGACCGACATCGGCGTTCAATGACCAGCGTCCAGCGATCAGCGCCGCGAGCCCTCCCACAACCCAGGCGAGGGCCACTATGCGCCATGAAGATCTCTGCATCAACGCGGCGGTCATCAGTGGCACGATCACGAACACAACAGGGCTGACCATCGCCAACATTGCGAACGCCGTGGCGCGTGACGAATTGCCCTCGAAGGCGGCTCCGACGACGCCGAGGGTCACGACCAGTAGCACAGTCGCCCCGACTGACTGCACCACTAATCCGGCCGTGGCCACCGCTAGGCCCGGTGCTGAGGCGACCAGGACAGATCCGACAACAAGCAGAATCGACCCGGCGCTGAGCGTGCGTCGAGGGCCTGTTCTGTCGGCGATGACGGCCGCCAGGAAGATCGCCAACAGCGAGGCGATGCTGGGTGCTTCCCGCAGTGCGTCACTGCTGGACTGATCCGCGCCGAAGCTGATCAGCATCGGCTCAATGATGTAGTTGTAGGTCGCCGGCTGCAGGAAAGCAGCTCCGGAGATGACGCACGCGCCCAGCAGAATCCGCGTCTGCCCAGACACTCGCGCGTGGGCCGTGGGCATCTCGACCTCCCGCTGCCAGGGTATTGCCAACTGACCTGGGTCGAGCTAACGTACAACCTAATGGTTGTATATAAATCCGCGATGACCGACGACGAGGTCGACCGCGTGTTCCGGGCACT
>JALOLM010000061.1 GCA_025455985.1 Candidatus Nanopelagicales bacterium
GACGACATCCCCCCCACAGACATCAAGTGGCTGCTCGAGCAGGAGCAGATCGAACTGGTCGACGGCTCCACCCCGACCGGCGACGACAACGCCTCGGAAGCAGGTGACGGCTGATGCCATTCATGCATGGCTCCAAAGCCAAGGTGTTCCTCAACGGGCGGGACGTGTCCGGGTTCGTCCGGTCCGTCAGCGCGGCCAGCGAACTGGACACCGCCAGCGTTGACGTGATGGGCGGCACCTACAAGCAGTCCGTGACCGGGCTGCTCGGAGCGAACGTCAACCTTCAGGGCTACATTGACGGCGCGGCCGGCGCGTCCGATGAACTCTTCGGCCCGGCCGGCGCATTCCAGTCCACGAACTACGCCTACCTGCTGTACGCCCCGCAGGGCAACGTCGAAGGGTCCTTCGGCTACGGGTACGCCGCCTGGCCGAACTCCTACGAGATGACCACCGACGTCGGCGACGCCGGCTCCTTCTCGTGGGGGGCCATGTCCGATGTGGGGCTGGAGCGGGGCCGGCTGGTCCACGCCTACGAGGCTGAGGGTGCTGGCGGAACGAACCCGTCGGTGTCCACCGGCTTCGACGATGGGGCGGCGACCACTGCTGGTGGTTCCGCCTACCTGATGGTCGGAGCGTCAGCGGCGTCGCTGGCGGTCACCCTCTCGTCCGCCACCACGACGAACGGCACCTATACGACGTTCGCCACCTTCTCCACCACATCGGTGGCGTACAACCAGCAACGACTCGTCATCGCTCCCACAACCATCAACCAGTTCGTCCGGTGCGTCTGGACCGGAACCGGGACGTTCGCCGTCCTGTTTCACCGCAACTAAGGAGAAGCCACAATGGCCTTCAAGCATGGATCCAAGGCGACGTTCCGGCTCGACAACAACGCCGGCACGCTGCAAGACCTCAGCGCGTACATCTCGTCGATCAGCATGCCGTTCGAGATGGACACCGCCAGCATCGACGTCATGGGATCGACCTACAAGCAGTCGGTCACCGGTCTTGCCGGTGGGTCGATCAGCCTGCAGGGCAAGTTCGACCCGGTCCTCGACGCGCACATGAACGGCATCCTGTTCGGCATCACGGGCGGCGCTTCGGTGTCGTTCGAGTACAAGCCGCAGGGTGGCTCGTCCCCGGTCTACACCGGGGAGTGCTGGCTCACCTCGTACGAGGCGACCACCGACGTCGGCGACGCCGGCTCCTGGTCCGCGCAACTGCAGACCACGGGCACGATCAGCCGCGCCTAAGCCTTCCAGCCCACAACTGAATACCGACCATCACTCGATACCCGAAGGAGTACCAGCATGGCTGCAACCAGCAAGACCGCCGCAAAGGTTCTGTCGATCGAGGACATCCTCACCGTTGAGGACCGAACCGTGGTGGCGGTCGAGGTCCCCGAGTGGGGCGGATCCGTCAAGATTCGGCCGTTCACGAAGCGGCAGCAGATTGACATCCGCAACACCGGCCGCAAGCCCGACGGCGACATCGACGTCGACGCTTTCGAGATGCAGGTGTTCCTCGCGGGAGTCGTCGAACCGGTGTTCACCCCCGAGCAGTACAACCTGCTCATGGAGAAGTCAGCGATCGCGCTGGACCGCGTCATCAAGCAGGTCCTCAAGGTCAACGACATGGCACCGGAGTCCGAGAAGGAAGCAGCCGCCTCCTTTCAGGACTGACCCGGACAAGTGGTTCATGTTCACGTTGGCCCGCGACTTGGGGATGACGGTCCACGAACTGCTCGAAGGGGAAGCCGCACCGTTGTCGACGACTGAGGCGCACGACTGGCGCATCTTCTACACGATGGAAGCGGAAGAGAAAGCGAAGAGGGCGAAGCAGCCTAGACGGTGAGAGGCAGGTGGCAGGGTGGCCGACTACAACGCCGGCACGATCAGGGCGGTAGTCGACGCCAACACCCGCCCCTACGCCACCGCGATGGCCCGCGCCGCCGCGACCACCACCGCCGCTACCCGTGCGATGGAGCGGGACGCCAACCGTGCGTCCCGCTCCATTTCCGGGTTGAGCGGCAACGCTGAGGTTCTGAGCCGACGCTTCTTCGACGTCGGTGCCGCGGTCAGCGGGCTGGGGTTGCCGGCGATCGCTTCGCTGGTCCGACCCGCCGCCGCCGCCATTGACGCGCTCGCCGGGGGCGCGGTCATCCTGACCAAGTCGATCACCGACATGTCCGGGGCGATCGCCGCGGTGCCCATCGGGCTGACCGCGATGGTGCAGGGGCTGGGGGCGGCGAAGTTCGCCACGATGGGCCTCGGCGACGCGGTGAAGGCGTACGCGTCGGGGGACAACGAAGAGATCCGTGAAGCGCTGAAGAACACGTCGGTGGAGGCCGGCGAGTTCGCGAAGGCGCTGGTCGCGATGCAACCGGAGATCGAGAAGATCCGCGACGCCGCCGCCGAAGGGTTGTTCCCCGGACTCACCCGCGGGATCGAGATCGCCGCACAGAACCTGCCGCAGTTGAAGGCGAGCATGGCCGGCACCGCAGAAGTGCTCGGCGACCTCGCCGACCAGGCCGGCCGGCTGCTCGGGTCCGAGTCGTTCGGGGAGCGGTTCGCGATCATCACCCGCCGCAACGCTGAACTGCTGGGCACCGCAGGCAACACCGGAATCGACTTCGCCGACGCGCTCGCCACGATCCTGGTGGAAGCCCGACCGGTCACGCAGTACCTCAACGACCAGATCGGCTCGCTGGGTGACTGGGCGCGCAACGCCACCGAGGCGGCAGCCGCATCCGGTGACCTGCGCGACTTCTTCCGCGACTCGGTCGACGCGGTCGACGACTGGGGGACCGCGATCGGGAACACCGGGGGGATGCTCCGCGACGTGTTCGCCGCCGCCGAAGGCCCCACGAACCAGTTCCGAGACTGGCTGGTCCAGACCACCGCAGGGTGGGAGCGGTGGTCCCAGTCCGCGCAGGGCACCCGAGAGATCGGCGAGTTCTTCGACCGGATCACCCCCAGCCTGCAAGCAGCCGGCCGGCTGTTCGGCGACCTCGTCGAAGCGATCTGGGACCTGGGAAACACCGACGCCGCGCAGAAGGGCTTCATCGCGTTTGCGGAGGCGATCCGCACCGAACTGCTCCCCGCCCTCACCGCGATGGCAAGCCAGGTCGGCCCCGAGATGGCGACCAACCTTGTCGACCTCGCAACCGCCATCGCGAAGGTCCTGAACATGGGATCCTTCAACCCGATCCTCGAGTTGGTCGGCGCGTTCGCCACCCTCGCCACCGCGGTCGCTGACCTCGTCGGGGTGATCCCCGGAGCGTCAACCGCGCTCGGGGTGCTCAGCGCCTACTTCGTCGCCACCCGAGTGCTGAACGTCGCCAAGTTCGGGGTCGCGCTGACCGGGGTCGCCGAAGCGATGACTCGGATGCGGACCGCCGCGGCCGGGGCCGGCGCAGCCACACAACTCGCGGCTCAGGCGGCGGCGCTGCAGCAGGTCAGCGTAGCCGGGAAGAACTACGGCCAGACCGCCTCCGGGCTGATTGTGCCGGCCAACACCGCCGTCCAAGCGTCCGCCGCCAAGACCGCCGCCGCCAGCAGGTCGATGGGTCTCGCCAGCATGGGCGCAGCGGGCGCTGCGGGGCTGCTGGCCGGCGCAATTCCCGCGGTCGCCACCGTCGTAGGGGTGATGCTGGTCAACGCCGTCATGGACGCCAACGCTGCCGCTGAAGAGTTCCGCAACCAGTGGGAGGGCTTGAAGTCGGAGATGGGGACCGGCGAGTTCAAGAACGCCACCAAGATGCTCGACGAGATGAACCAGAAGATCGGCGACAACGCTGATCAGGTCGCCGCGTACGGCGGCAAGGACTTGATGGCGCAACTGCTTGGCGACCCCCGCGCCTACAAGAAACTGTGGGACTCCACGATGGCGTCGATCGAGAACGACGGGGTGTGGGGCACCTTGACGTTCTGGGACTCCTCCGACGGGGCCGGTCTCAACCAGGCGTACGACGACATGATCGCGGAGCGGGAAAAGTTCAACAACACCTGGCTGCAGTTGAACGCCGACTTCGAGAAGAGCATGGGCGAGCAGGGCGCGCAGAAGTGGTTCGAGGCGCAGGCGATCTCCATGAACAAGTTCGAGGACCTCGCCCTGGAGGCCGGGGTCAACGTGCAGCGGATCGCGGAGTTGACCGGCACCGACTACGCCAACGCAATGGCTCGAGCGACCGAGAAGGTGCAGGTCTACTACACGACTCAGATCGCAGCCGACGAGCAGACCAAGACGTTCTACAACTCGATGCAGATTCTCAACGACAAGATGGCGACCAGCGCGGAGAAGGCAGACGCCGCGTACAACGCGTTGGTGTCGTTGCAGACCGGCATGGCGGGTGGGGAGCAGGAAGCCATCTCGTTCGCCGCCACGCTCGACGAGTACCGGCAGGGTCTGTCGCGGGCGAACTTCCAGTTGAACAAGTCCGGGGACGCGCTCAAGCACAACACCGACGCCACCCGGCAGGGAGCGTCGGCGATGCTTCGGATGCGCGATGAGGCGCTGCGACTGTCGTCGGCGAAGTTTGCGGAGATCGAGGCGACGAAGGGAACCCGCGCAGCGGTCGCGGACCTGACCGAACGGTACAAGTCGCAGTACCGACGGATCGTCGACGTGATGACGGCGATCACCGGGAACCGCAAAGAGGCCCAGAAGATGGTCGGCGCGTACATGCGGGTGCCGAAAGAGGTCAAGACGTTCTTCCAGAACCCCGACATTCAGAAGCGGATCGAGGAGGGCGAGTCGATCGCGGACATCCTCAAGGACCTCGACGGGAAGAAGGTCGCACCGAAGGTTGACGTGCCTGGGGCTGACGAAGCCCGCGGGGTGCTGGGCCGGCTGCAAGACTCCGTCAACGACTTCGTGTCCAAGCAGTACCGGGCCAACGTGGTGGTCACCGGAGCGGTTGACCCGTCCAGCGACCAGTACCTGTTCCGCAAGGCCAACGGATCCACAGTGCCGCTGGGCAGCATTTCAGCGTACGCAGAGGGCGGGCAGGTTCGGGGCATGGGCGGCTCCCGCGACGACAACATCCCGGCGTGGCTGTCCAACGGCGAGTTCGTGGTGCGGGCCGCGGCGGTCCGCAAGTACGGCACCGCGTTCTTCAACCGGCTCAACCAGGCCGTCGGGTTCGCGAACGGCGGGCAGGTCGGCACCGTGTCGGCGGGGCAGGCGCTGACCGCTGCGGAGCAGAAGGCGATCTGGCAGAAGATCTATGACCGGTTGTTCCGCCAGTACGACGACAAGTCCACGAGCAAGGACAACGCCGCCGCTGAGGCGAAAGCCCGCAAGCAGGCGAACAAAGAGATGGAGCGGGTGCTGAAGCAGGCCACCCGCAACCTTGAGCGGTCCATGAAGCAGGTGGTCCGGTCGATGGAGCAGGCGGCAAAGGCTGCGGTGAAGCAGGCGCAGCAGGCGTACAACCAACGGGTCGCGTCGGTGCGTGAGGGCATCCAAGGGTTCGGGTCGATCACGCAGACCGGGGGCACCGAGTACCTGTCCGGTCAGGGGCTGCTCGAAGAGATGCAGGCTCGAGCGGCGGCGGCGAAGGCGTTCCGCTCGTCGTACCAGGACCTTGAAGGGCTGGGGCTGAACAAGAAGTCGCTCAAGGAAATCCTCGCGGCGGGGCCGCAAGAAGGCGCTGCGATCGCGGACGCACTCCTCGAGGGAAGCGCGAAGTCGGTTGAGCAGCGGATCGCGGAGATCAACCGGTTGGAGAAGCAGATCACCCGGACGGGCACTGCGCTCGGAACCGAAGCCGCCGTCAACGAGGGGCTGCGCGCTAACATTCGGGACGCCCGCAACAACCTCGAAGCGGTACGGACCACCGAGGTCACCGTCTCCGAGGGGGCAGTCAAGGTCAACATTGACCTGTCCGGCGTCGACAAGAAGGACGCCGACCGGATCGAGCAGGTCGTCGACCGGTCGGTGAACCAGGCGCTGAAAGAGTTCGCTCGAGAACTGCGGAGAAACTGATGGCGGCGACGGCGTACCGGTCCGCGTTCGAGGGGAACGTCAGCGAGCGCGGCTCATGGGTTCCGAAGAACTCCTCCGACGTCAACACCGGGACCGGCTGGGAGAACATCAGCCAACTGTCGCCAGCGACAACAACCCCGACCGCCACCGCCGACGCAGCCGACACCCGGTACCTCCGCAAGTCCGACACGTCGCTGACCGGCACCGAGCACATCGAGTTCGAGGTTGAGACACCGGACAACATCAGCCCCACCCTCGCCCTGTGGGGCGTCAAGCCTTCCTTCCTGGTGCAGCGCAACGACAACGCATCGACCAGCGTCCGCCCGTCGCTTGAGGTCACCGCGCTGACACCGGAGGGATACAAGGCGTGGGCTGGGTACATCTACGTGCCGTCGGGGAACCCGCTGACCGCTAAGACTTGGTACAACGGCAGCATCCTCCGCGTCGACCCGTGGGGGAACGACTACTCCATCATTGGTGACGTCGAGCAGGAAGCCGGCTACAACCGGCGCTGCTTCATGTCGCTGGTCGACCCGGTGACCGGCCGGAAGAACATCGCCGAAATCTGGGAAGCCGGCCTGGAATTCCACTACACGACGAAGCCGGTCGTGTCGTCGGTGACAGTCACCGGGTTCGCGACCAGCCCGCGGCCCACGTTCGGGTGGGCATACTCCGACGGCGACGCCATCGAGCAGGAAGCGGTCCACATCGTTGTCCACGCGACGGCCGGGCTGGCGTCGGGGAACCCCGCAGCGGCCGGGTGGGCGGCGAACCAAGTGGTCTACACGTCCCAGACGTCAACGGTTCTGCCGCAGGGCCTCGCCTTCGGGGTGACGTACTCGGCGTACATCCGAGCCGGGAAGCGCATGTCGAACGGGTGCGTCATCTGGGGGGCGTGGGCTGAGTCGTCCACGTTCTCGATCACCGCACCGGCCCCGCAAACCCCGACGTTGTCGGTGGCGCAGAACAACACGTACGAGCGGACCGCGATCACAGTCACCGACGTTGGCAACCGGCTGACGTGGGAGAACTCATCCTTCGAGTCGGGAGGGGAGTCAACTCGGACGTGGGCGGCGGACGACGCCAACACAACCGCCATAGGGTCGGTTCAGACCCCGACCGCGGACCACGGGATCAGGTCTATCCGTGCCACCCCAGCAGGCACCAGCACGGTCACGCTGGTCTGTGAGCAGCCGATCAGCATTGAGCCGAGCACGTCGTACTCGGTGACTGGGCGGACCCGAGCCGCGGTGGATGCGACGAACCTGGCGTCGATGGGGATCCGCTGGTTGGACGTCAACGGGGCGGTCATCTCTACCGTGTGGGGCACCGACACCGCCTCGAGCACGACGGCGTGGGTGACGATCACCGCGACGGCGACCAGCCCAGCGAACGCAGCGTTCGCCAAGCCGATGTTCCGAATGAAGACCCCCAACTCAACGGTCGACTACGCCTACCTCGACAAGGTCTCGTTCGGGACGACAACGACGTGGTACACCGGCATGGACAACCCGGTGGTGGAGGTTCAGCGCAGCGACGACGGGCAGGTCAACTGGACCACCATCTACAAGTCCGGGGCCGCGAACAACTCGTTCGGGGTGACCCGCATCCGCGACCTGGGGGCCAGGCGTGGGGTGCTGACCGCGTGGCGCGCCAGGATCACCGGAACCATCGCCGGGGTGAGAGCGTCCAGCGCGTGGTCGACGGTGCAGACATTGACCCCGACGGGGAACGCCGGCACATGGAGGCTGGTGTCGTACTCCCCGAACCAGACCGTCCCGATTCGGGGAACGCAGTTGACCTCGAACGTGGCGACGTTCACGACCGACAGGGATCACGGCCTGCAGCCGGGCGACCAGATCCTGGTGTCGAACTGCGCCGCCGCCTACAACAACACGTCGACGGTGGTGTCGGTGCGGTCCGTCCCAACCTTTGACACCTTCACGGTCGCGATCACGAACGCGAACATTGCCTTCGCCGTGGCAGCCGGCGTTGTGGAGAAGGTCTTGTCGGTTGGGCCGCTGAAGGTGGAGTCAGCCAACACCGCCATTGACGAGGCGGTCGGCGTGTTCCGAACGATCGGCTCCGAAGCGCCGACGGTGGTCGGGTCGGACGTGTGGACTGAGCAGGGGACGTTGCAACTGACCACCACCACGGAAACGGAATGGGCGTCGGTGAAGAGGGTCATCGGATCCGGTGACCGCTGCGCCCTCATTGACCCGGCCGGGGCTTTGACGTGGGTCCGGTTCACCGGACGCAGCATCGACAAGTCCGGGGCCGCGAACAACATCGTTCGAAGGATCAGCGCCGAATACGTCGTCCTCGAGGACGCCTAGCCGTGTACCCGGTCAGCGCGCAGTTCCTTGACGCCGTGGCGGGGGAGCACACCGCGGTCAGCAAGTGCGAGGTGTGGGAGAACGACACCTACCTTGCAACCCTCGACATCGCCAGCGGGCAGGTCACCGCGGACTCGTCCAGGGTGGTGCGGTCGTCGTTCTCTTGCACGCTGGCGTCCGAAGAACTGGTCCCCCGCGAGGCGTCCGATCTGCTCTACCCGGCGACCGCCGAACTGCGCCCCTACCGAGGATTGATGGTCGACGGGGAAGCGGTCTACTTGCCGCTCGGGGTGTTCGGATTCGACGACCTCGACGTTCACGAGGGACCACAAGGTCTGCAGATCGACATCGAAGCCAACGACCGGGCGGCGAAGTACAGTCGGGCGACCTCCGTCGACGCACTGCAGATCGCCTCGGGAACGACACCGGTAGAAGCGATCGAAGAGACGCTGCTGGAAACCGGGTTCGGGGTTGAGGTGCGCGACCTGACAGGTGGGGCTGGCGGCTACACAACGTCGCAGATCGTCAACCCGCCCGGAACGGACCTGTGGGCTGCCGCGTACCGGATCGCCCAGTCGGTCGGCAAGCAGTTGTACGTCGACCGCGACGGGACAGTGGTGCTGGACAACGTGCCAGACCCGAACACTGGTGACTTCGATCTGATCTACGACATGGACTCAGCGGGCGCACCGGTCGTCACCTTCACCCGCACGATCAGCGCGGTCAACACCTA
>JALOLM010000384.1 GCA_025455985.1 Candidatus Nanopelagicales bacterium
GGTTCCATCTGGAACTGGAACGACGGGTCAGCGTTGCTCAGCGTGCCGCTGACGGTGGTCGAGCCACCCTCGGAGTCCTTGATGTCGCACGTCCAGCGATCGGCCAGGAACTCGTCCTTGACCGACTCGGAGACCTCCACGGTGGCCGTCTGACTGGCAACCTTGGGTTTCCACTGGAACGCTGCGCTCCCCTGCGCACCGGAGGTCGCCCGGGTCTTCGGGCCTTCCGGGCCGGTCGGGTCCACCCACGTGTACCCGCCGGTGACAGTCGGCTCGACCGTGATGTCCCAGCCCGGCGCCGGCAGGTAGTCCGCGCCGGCGCTGCTCTGCGCCAGTTTCTGCACCGTGACGCTGTTGCCGCACAACGAGGTCACCACCGACCGCAGGAACGCCCCGAGCGCCGCGAAGTCGGTGAAGGCCACGGCGTCCACCTGGTTGATGGTCTTACCCGCGAGCGCCGCCGCGGACTTCTCCAGGAGCGGACCCGAGATCTTCTTCAGGCGGTCCTGCGAGGAGGAACTGGTCAGCCCGTTGCCGACTCCGACGACCAGCATGCGGGTGCCGGCTGTCTTCAGCGCATTGGCTTGGGTGATCGCGTTGTCCAGAGCGACCCCCGTCGAGGGGGTGTTGACGTTCGTCCGCGTGGCATTGACGTTGTACGCAGTGGGATCACCGTCAGTGATGTAGATCGCGAGTTCCGGGGTGTCGATCCCCTTGATGCCGTCCTCCCAGTTGGTCCAGGTCAGCGCGCTGTTCTGCATCTGGTTGCCGTTGTAGATCGTGACGCCGGCCGGCCGTGGCGGCGGCGGGGTGTAGTAGTTCGTCAGCGCAGTGCTCAGAGCGCCGCCTGCGCCGGTGGTCGCCGCATTGACTGGCACCCGGCTGCTGAGCTGCCCGGAGAACGTCGCGAACTGGGTGATCCGCAGGGTCGAGTTGGTGTCCTTGAGCGCGGCGGTGAGATCCCGCCCAGCGTTACGCACCGTGTTCACCGCGCCTGCGCTCTGGATGGACCCCGAAGCGTCCAGGATCAGCGCCGCGTCAAGGCCGCAGGTCTCCTTGATGAACGGGTTCGCCACCGGGGTGACGGTTGCAGCGCCCACATCCTGTGCCATCACGGGTGGCGCTGCGAACATCGCGCCGACCATCACCGAACTGACACACCCCGCCAGAAGCGCACGCATCGGGAGCCCCCTTGACTCTTAGTGACCGTCCCGATACTGGCAGTTACCGAACGCTTGTCGCTCGTTCGGAGTAACGCTTCGGCTCAGGTGAGCAGACTGAGCCGGACCTGACGCTGCGGATTGTCACCATTGGGGTCCACCAGGACCACGCTCTGCCAGGTTCCCAGGGCCAACCGCCCGTCCAGCACAGGAACCGTAAGGCTCGGCGACACGAAGGCCGGCATCACATGGTCGCGACCATGTCCCAGGCTGCCGTGCCGGTGGCGGTAGATGTCCGCGGTCGGCAGCAGGCGCTCCAGTGCTTCCTCAAGGTCGGGCTCGCTTCCCGCACCGGTCTCGATCAGCGCAACGCCAGCCGTGGCGTGCGGCACGAAGACACTGAGCAGCCCGTCGCCTTTGTTCGCGACAAACGCCGCGGCCTCGCTGGTCAGGTCCGTGCACAAACGCCCGCCCGTGCGGACCTGCAAGACCGTGGTCCGCATCAGCCCACCGTTATCTCGGTGACCCGACCATCCACGACCACCGCATTGAGCCGCTGCGGGCGGTAGTCGAGCGTGACCGGCCGGACGTCACCGTCCACGGAGATGACCCGGAACTCGTAACCTTCGGCCTCCGCCGCCGCCCGGGCGGCCCCGACCTTCTTACCGACCAGCGTCGCGCCGAACACCACGGGCGAACCCGGCTGCCCGTAGCGCAATAGGGTCTCATCGCCGGCACGCAGCGTCAGTTGCACGCCGTCGCCCTCCCAGCCGGTCGTGCGCTGCAATAGGGCGAAGTACTGCTCCTCGGCCTTCATCAGCTCCGGCGGGCCTGCCATTTTCGTGCTCGCGACAGGACCCAGGGTCATGGTGCCGTCGGTGCCAGCCGTGAACGTCCCGGTGTAGGAGTTGACCTGAGCCCGACCGGACAGCTGACCGTCACCGAAGGTCAACGTCGCCTTGCCCGGCAGGTCCGGGCCCACCAGGATCCATTCGGATCCGGCTGCCAGTTCCGGGGGCAACTCGGACACCGGACTCGGCGACACATCACCGGACCCGGGGTCGGATCCATCGCTCGCGCACGCCGCCAGCATCAGTACCGCCCCGACCATGAGCATCCACCGCATGACCGCAATGTACGCCTCAGACGCTGCGACGCTGCGCTGCGGCGTCCACCCGCTGGGCCATCCCGCCGATCTCTTCGACGAAGTCGTCCCACAGTTCCCGCGGCAGATCGTGCCCCATCCCGGAGTAGCCGACGAACTTCGCCTTGTGCAGATTGCGGGCCAGGGCCAAGCCGCCACTGGACGCGACCAGGGGGTCGTGCAGACCATGGATCACCAGCACGGGCAGCCGCAATTGACGTAGCTGCGCGGTGCGGTCCGGTTGGGCCGCGATCGCCGCCAGTTGTCGCAGGTAGCCACCAGCATCCATGCCGCGGTCGTACGACTGCCCCCCGAGGTCCATCAGGTACTCCTCGTCGAAGGCGTACCCCTTCGAGCCGATGATCCGGTAGGTCTCAATCGCCGCCGCTTGCGCCGACTCGCGATCGGCCACCACCCGGCGTTTCGTGAGCTTGCTGAACACCGCGGGCTTCGGATTTCCCACTCGTCGTGATCCGGTCGACGTCATGATCAGCGTCAGACTGCGCAGACGCTCCGGATGCCGCACCGCCACCGTCTGAGCGATGAAGCCGCCCATCGACACGCCCACCACGTGAGCGGTCTGGAAGCCCAGTGCATCCATCAAGCCGATGGCATCGTCGGCCATGTCATCGATCGTGTAGGG
>JALOLM010000062.1 GCA_025455985.1 Candidatus Nanopelagicales bacterium
GCATCCAGGGCGACCTTGGTGCCGAACTTCGGCTCCGACCCGTCACCACCCCATACGTACAGGGGCCCCTGGCGTCCGGCCTTGCGGAAACTACCGAACAGGGTGATCAGGTCGGCGGTGTGGTCGGCGTGCAGATGGCTGAGGAACACCTTGTCCAGGGAGTTGATCGGCAGGCCAAGGCTCATGAAGTTAGCCAGCGACCCGCTGCCCGCGTCGAACAGGAACAGGTCCCGGTTGGGGTTGCCCACCTCCACAAGAACGCTTCCCGACGCCTGAGCGCGTGTCGCTGGCGGGTTCCCACTGCCCAGGACCGTCACCCGGATTTCCCCGTCCCTGAGCGGCTCCTCACCCGGGACATACACCTCGGCATACGGCTGAGACGGCTGTCCGATGATCGGCGTGGTTGCGACTGCTTTGGTGCCGCCCAGGTAAGCCAGATCGGTATAAGTGGCGGACGTGATCCCGGTCATTTCGGTGTCCCCTCTCGCGATGAGCAGACGAGACTGCCCTTAACATTCTGTCACTCGCGGGGGCGCGGAGTCCCGGGTTCCGTTCATCCAGCGCGGCTGCTAACTCGCGATGCGGAAAGGTTCTGAGGAGGCTGAGCACCGCTGCGAAGAGGCGTCGACACCCTTACACGTGACGCCACGAATTTGTGCGGCAGTCGGTCGAGCAACCGCGGACTTCCCCCGCTGAGCGTGCTTGGCCAGCCTGCGCAGCCGCTCGCGAGGGTCGTAGGCAATGGCAACGGTGTGTCGGCCCCCACCAAAGCAACGGCGTGGGCGGCTCCGAAACTCTGGAACCACCCACGCCGTCAGCACTGTTCGTGCTCAGGTCCTACTGTCGAATTGGTGCATCTACTGCTAAAGGGCCTCTTTTCAGCTGCAGCCGCTGGTCGAACCACACCCTTCACACACGTAGCACGAACCCGCTGGGCGCATCTTTATCCCGCAGGTCATGCACAGCGGGGCGTCCGCGGTCTTGCCGGTGATCGCCTCGAGCAGTTCGGCCGACGAGTGGACCGACGCCGGGACACTTGCCGCGCCGGCTTCGTGCTCGACGGTACCCGCGCTGAGGTCCTCGAACTCCACGTCCTCTGTCACTGCCGTCGGGGACTGTGCGGCGTGACCGTTGGACTCGTTGAGCTGTTCGGCGCGCTCCTCCGCGGTGAAGATGCCAAGCGCGGCACGCTTCTCGTAGGGCAGGTGATCCAAGGCAAGGCGCCGGAAGATGTAGTCCATCATCGACTGGGCCATGCGGATGTCCGGGTCGTCGGTCATGCCCGAGGGCTCGAACCGCATGTTCACGAACTTCGCCACATAGGCCTCGAGCGGGACGCCGTACTGCAACGCGATCGACACCCCGATCGAGAATGCGTCCATGACACCGGCCAGCGTCGAACCCTGCTTGCCCAGCTTGAGGAACACCTCACCCAGACCGTCGTCGGGGTAGGAGCCGGCGGTCATGTAACCCTCAGCCCCACCCACGCTGAACGAGATGGTCTGGCTCGGGCGCTTCTTCGGCAGCCGCTTGCGAACCGGACGGTGGTCGACCACGACCTCTGCCGCGGCGGTCTTCTTCTCCGCCTTGCCATCGGACAGCGGCTGACCGACCTTGCAGTTGTCGCGGTAGATCGCCAGCGCCTTCAGACCGGTCTTCCACCCCTGGAAGTAGATCTCCTCGACCTCTTCGATGGTGGCCGTTTCCGGCATGTTCACCGTCTTCGAGATCGCGCCGGAAAGGAACGGCTGGACCGCTGCCATCATGCGAACATGGCCCATCGGGCTGATCGCCCGCTCCCCCATCGCACAGTCGAACACCTGGTAGTGCTCCGGCTTCAGGCCCGGTGCATCGACCACGTGGCCGTGGGCGGCAATGTACTCCACGATCGCCTCGGCGGTCTCCTCGGCGTAGCCGAGTTTGCGCAACGCACGAGGAATCGTCTGGTTCACGATCTGCATGGATCCGCCACCGACGAGCTTCTTGAACTTCACCAGCGAGAAGTCCGGCTCGATACCGGTGGTGTCGCAGTCCATCATGAAGCCGATAGTGCCGGTGGGCGCCAGCACACTGGCCTGGGCATTGCGCCAGCCGTTCTTCGCGCCGATCGCATTGCCCTCCTCCCACATCTGCGAGGCGATCTGAAGAACATCGCTGTCCAGGGTCGACACCGACCGCACACTGTCGGTGGCCGCCGCGTGCTTGCGCATCACTCGGGCGTGGGCTGAGGCGTTACGCCCAAAGCCCTTGTACGGTCCGACAACACCTGCGAGTTCGGCCGAGCGCTTGTAAGCGGCCCCGGTCATCAAGCTGGTGATGGATGCCGCCAACGCACGGCCGGCATCGGAGTCGTAGGCCAGACCGCACGCCATCAACAGCGCGCCGAGGTTGGCGTAGCCGATTCCCAGCTGGCGGTAGTCGCGGGTGGTCTGCCCGATCGCCTCGGTCGGGAAGTCCGCGAAGCAGATCGAGATGTCCATGGCCGTGATGATCATCTGAACAGCTTTGTTGAACTTCGCCGCGTCGAACGACCCGTCGTCCTGCAGGAACTTGAGCAGGTTCAAGGACGCGAGGTTGCAGGAGCTGTTGTCCAGCGACATGTACTCCGAACACGGGTTGGACGCGGTGATGCGACCGGTCTCCGGGTTGGTGTGCCAGTCGTTGATGGTGTCGTCGTACTGGATGCCGGGGTCCGCGCAAGCCCACGCCGCCTCGGACATGCGCCGGAAGAGTTTCTTGGCATCGATCGTCTCGATGACCTCGCCGGTGGTGCGGGCGCGCAGGCCGAACTCATCGCCGTTCTCCACGGCACGCATGAACTCATCGGACACGCGCACGGAGTTGTTGGCGTTCTGGTACTGGACGCTGTTGATGTCCTTGCCGCCGAGGTCCATGTCAAAGCCCGCGTCCTTCAGGACCCGGATCTTGTCCTCTTCGCGAACCTTCGTCTCGATGAACTCCTCGACGTCTGGGTGGTCGACGTCGAGCACGACCATCTTCGCGGCCCGCCGGGTGGCGCCGCCGGACTTGATGGTGCCGGCGGATGCGTCCGCTCCGCGCATGAACGACACCGGTCCGGATGCCGTCCCGCCGGAGGAACGCAACAACTCCTTGCTGGACCGGATACGCGAGATGTTCAGACCCGCCCCAGAGCCGCCCTTGAAGATCAACCCCTCTTCGCGGTACCAGTTCAGGATCGAGTCCATGGTGTCGTCGACGGCCAGGATGAAACAGGCGCTGACCTGCTGCGGAGCGGTCGTGCCGACGTTGAACCACACCGGGGAGTTGAAGGAGAACACCTGGTTGACCAGCATCCAGGTCAACTCGTGCTCGAAGATCTCGGCATCGGCTTCAGTGGCGAAGTAGCCGTGGTCACGGCCGGCCTTGACGTAGGTCAGCACGACGCGGTCCACGAGTTGCTTGAGGCTCCACTCGCGGGCCTCGGTACCCAGGGCACCGCGGAAGTACTTCGTGGTGACGATGGTCGAGGCGTTGAGCGACCAGAATGCGGGAAACTCCACGCCACGCTGCTCAAAGACGACCTCGTCGGTCTTCCAGTTCGTCTGGACGACGTCGCGGCGCTCCCACTCCACCTCGTCGTAGGGGTGCACCCCAGCGGTCGTGTATAGCCGCTCGATGGTCAAACCAGTGGTCTGCACAGTCACCTCGGCTCCCTTCACGCCTGCAGTGCGCGCCTTGGCAATGGACTGGTCGGTCATGCGTCCTCCTTCTGGACAACAGTGGCGAGGGGCACTTTGTGCCCTTCTGTGATATCGATCCGTACATCTCTGGTGGCGCCGACCGGCGCCTGCCTACTGGCCTTCAGCAAAGCGATCTCCTGCTCGAAGTCGGCCAGACAGTCGAATGCGCGGTACACCGAGGCGAACCGCAGGTAGGCGACCTCGTCGAGGTCGCGCAGCGGGCCGAGAATCGTCAGGCCGATCTCGTGGGCCGGCACCTCGGCGCAGCCCGAATCACGCAGTGCGTCTTCCACCTGCTGCGCAAGGACCGCCAATTCGTCGTCGGTCACCGGCCGTCCCTGGCACGCCTTGCGCACCCCGGACACGATCTTGTCCCGGCGGAAGGGCTCGACCACGCCGGAGCGCTTCACAACATTGAGGGCTGCGACCTCGATCGTCGTGAACCGCCGCTGGCAACTCGCGCACTGCCGTCTCCTGCGCACGGCCGAGCCGTCATCGGCCAACCGGCTGTCGACGACCCGGGAGTCGTCACTGCGACAGAAGGGGCAATGCATCCTCGTTGTCCTACTTTCTGGGCTTTTGCCCGGCCGCCTGTGGACGGATCGGCGGACTACCTGGGGAAAAACTGTGCCGAACCGACCACAACCTGTGGATGAATAACATCGGTGTAACTACTACATGTGGTGCCCAACCGTATGCGTCGGCTACGGGTTGCGCAAGCACTTTCGCAACAGTGTCGCCAGGCGTGTCCGACCGGTTGATCAGGATCCGTTGGGATCAGCCGGGATCAGTCAGGACCGACCCGTCACCTGAATCACTTCACCCACCTGCAGGGTGTGCCCCGGACCAAAGCCGTTCAACGCCTGCAGTTCCATCACAACCCGGCGCGGATCCTCGCCCGGTGCGACCTGCTCGGCGATACTCCACAACGTCTCACCGGGCGCCACCGTCCAGGCCGGGCGCGCGGCGGACTCCGCGACCAGTGGCCCGACATGCACGGCTGTCGCCGGGACTGCTGAGTCCGCGGTCGGGGCCATCAAGAAGGCGGTCAGCGCGGCCGCGAAGACCATCACGACCGCAACAGCCAGCCGCACTGCCGGAAGGTCCCGCAGCCGGGACGGCAGCACTGCCGCGGGCATGGGCGCGGCCGGCGCCTCGAACGTGACCGACAGGCGCGGGCGCACCAGACGTTCGCTGACCACCCGGGGGGAAGCACTGATGGTAGCCATGTCCAACTCCTGTTCATCGTACAAGCGTTCTTATGAACGCATGTACGATGTCTACCAGAGGGGTGCGACACGTTTCCACAGATATCGAACATGTGTTTGAGTTTGGCTACGGAATTGGCTAGCGTGGCAACGAGTACGAAAGCAGCGAGCACCTATCGCCGGTGCACCGGGAGGAACACACATGGCCAGGTCGGCACAGAACAAGACGGTTGACGCCTCGTCCGAGGTCGTGGAGTTGCCTGACTCCCCACCCGGCCGCGACGGTCTGACTGAACGCCAGCGCATAATCCTCACCGAGATCCGCAGGGTTGTCGCTTCGCGGGGGTATCCCCCGTCGGTGCGCGAGATCGGCGAGGTGGTGGGCTTGACCAGCCCTTCCAGCGTCAACTACCAGCTCAAGGCCCTGGAGCGAAAAGGGTACATCCGGCGCGATCCGCACCGTCCACGCGCCTTGGAGGTCCTCCTGCCCTCGGATCTGGATGAAACCGGCAGTGGCGACGACCGCCCGACGCCCAAGTACGTGCCACTCGTGGGGCGCATCGCCGCCGGTGGCCCGATCCTGGCAGAAGAGGCCGTTGAGTCCGTCTTCCCGCTGCCAGCCGAACTCGTGGGGGACGGGGAACTGTTCCTGCTCAAGGTTGTGGGCGAGTCGATGATCGAGGCTGCGATCTGCGATGGGGACTGGGTGGTTGTGCGCCGTCAGCCCGACGCGGACAACGGGGAGATCGTCGCCGCGCTGCTTGACGACGAGGCCACGGTCAAGACGCTTAAGCGTCGCGACGGCCACGTCTGGTTGCTGCCGCAGAACGCGGCGTTCGATCCCATCGACGGTGACCACGCCCAGATCCTCGGCAAGGTCGTCGCGGTGCTGCGGCGGGTCTAGTCGGCTCCCTGCGAGTACCCGGCGTCGAGCCGGGAGAGCGCCTGGGCGACCTTGGCCGTGTCGGTCATGAAGCTCAAGGGTGGAAGGCTGCGTCGCAGATACCCGCCATACCGGCGGTTGGCCAGCCTGCTGTCGAGGATGGCCACGACCCCGCGATCGGCATCCGATCGGATCAGCCGGCCTGCGCCTTGGGCCAGCGTCATTGCCGCCAGTGGCAGCGAGACCTGCATCCAGCCGGATCCGCCGTGGGAGTCGATGGCAGACTGCCGGGCACTGACCACGGGATCGGTCGGCGGCGGGAACGGCAACTTGTCGATGATCACCAGCGTGCAGGACGGCCCGGGCACATCCACGCCCTGCCACAGGCCAAGCGTGCCGACCAGCACACTCCGGTGGTTGTTCGAGAAGGCGCGGATCAACGGCGCGGTCGGCTCCCCCTTGCGCTGCACGAGCAGATCTGAAACACAGTCCGACAGAGCATCCTGCATGGCATCGACGCCGCGCCAGGACGCCATCAGCACCAGGGCCCTGCCCCCGGCTGCGGACACGAGGTCCCGGGCGACGTCCAGGGCCTGGCTCGTCGGCCAGTCCGGACCGGGGGCTGCCAGTCGATCGGGAACGAACAGGATGCCTTGCGCCGCGTAATCAAAGGGACTGCCTACGTCTTCACCTTCCCACTGTCCGGCCCGCAGGCCCAGTTGCTCGGCGATGGTCGTGAAGCTGCCTCCGAGCTGGAGGGTGGCGGAGGTGAACACGGCCGCGCGCTCACCGATGATCCCCTCGCGGACGACTCCGGATACGTCAAGCGGCAGGACCACCAACCGATCCCCCCGCCGCCACATGACACTGCTGGCGTCGGCCGACAGCAACTCCCCCGCAGCGTCGTGCATGGACTCCACGGCTGCGATCGCCCGCTGCCGGCCAGAAGGATCGGAGTCGGTCGCCCGGCGAAGAGCCGCCATCGCCAGTCCACAGGCTTCCCGTACCGTTGACAACGCGGCCAGCACCGCCTTGGGCAGCTCCACGACACGCCGGCCGTCTGCGGCGTCCCAGACCGTCAATGCCCCTTCCAGCGCATCCGCCGCGTCCTGCACCCGATCGGCCTCTTCGGCACAGCCTGCGGCCTTGGTCCGGCGAGACGCACGCGACAGGGCGTCCACAGACAACTCATCGGTCGCGGCTCTCTGCAGTGCCGCGGGCAGGGCATGGGCTTCGTCAACGATCACCGCGTCGTGCTCACCCAGGATCCCCTCCTGAACCGCGTTCAGGGCCAGCAACGAGTGATTCGTGACGACAACATCAGCGGCGCGTGCCCGCGCGATCGCCTTCTCGGCCCAGCAGTCCTCGACGAACGCGCACCCCGAACCTCGCGAACACTCCTGGGAGTTCACCGAGAAGGCCTGCCAGACCAAACCAGAGACGTCTTCGAGTTCGTCGCGGTCGCCGGTAAAGGTGGTCTTGGCCCAGGCGTTGACCCGCTGCGCCTGCTTCTCGGTGGCCGTGCGGTCCAGCACTTGCTGCTCAGGGTCGCCAGTACCGTCTGCGCGCGCTAGGCACAAGTAGTTGCTACGTCCCTTGAGCGTGGCGAAGTTGACCTCCCGGCGCACCAACGGCGTGAGTACCTCGATCACCCGTGGGAGATCGCGCTCGACGAGCTGGTGCTGCAGCGCCAGCGTGGCTGTGGCTACGACCACTCTCGACTGGCCTGGATCCGCATGGGCGACGTGCTCGATCGCCGGCACCAAGTAGCCAACCGACTTGCCGGTGCCCGTGCCGGCCTGGATGAGGACCGTCGACTCGTGGTCCAGGGCCCGCGCTACGAGCTCCACCATCTGCAATTGCCCCGGCCGGTGGGCACCACGCAAGTCGGCTACGACTGCGTCAAGGAGTTCGGGCAAGGGCACCATTCGTCGATTGTGTCAGCCTGGGCCATGTGTGGATCAGGAGCGGGCAGAGCCTGTGGGTTCTCCGCTCACTCGTGCCATCGCGGCCGCCAGATCAGCCGGCACCCTCGCGCACACCCGGGTCCCCTCGGCGACGTGTTCGACCTTGATCTCCGAACCCACCGCGTACACCCGCGACACCAGATCTCCGCGGTCGAAAGGGACGATCACATCGATGGCGATCAGGGGATCCGGCAGCGCCTCATCGAGGCGTGCCAAAAGCGCGTCAATCCCCTCGCCGGTCTTGGCCGACACCTCCGCGCTGCCGGGCAGCTCCCGGCGGATCTGGGCCAGGGTGTCGGGGTCGGCCACATCCACCTTGTTCACCACGAACAGTTCCGGGGCGTCGTGCTGACGGGTTTGCGCCATCGCCTCCCGGACTGCCTGCAACTGCCCGATCGGATCCGGGTCGGTCGCGTCCAGCACGATGAGCAACAGATCTCCTGCCGCCACCTCCTCGAGGGTCGACTTGAAGGCCTCGACCAGTGCATGCGGCAGGTGGCGCACGAAGCCGACCGTGTCAGTGATCGTGAAGTGCCGTCCCGAGGCGGTCTTGCCCCGGCGCACCGTCGGGTCCAAGGTGGCGAACAACGCGTCATCCACGAGTAGACCGGCGCCGGTGAGCCGATTGAGCAGGCTGGACTTCCCGGCGTTGGTGTAGCCCGCCAGCACTACGGAAGGTTCGTCGGAGTTGCGGCGAAGTGCCGACTTGGACGCCCGGACCTTGTCCAGTGTGCGCAACTGTCGCTTCAGGCGGCTCATCTGCGAGCGGATCCGGCGGCGGTCCGTCTCGATCTTGGTCTCACCCGGTCCGCGCGCCAGGACACCAGCACCCTGCTGGCTCAGCGACTCACCCCAGCCACGTAGGCGTGGCAGCATGTACTCCATCTGGGCCAGGGCCACCTGCGCTTTGCCCTCCTTGCTGCGGGCGTGATGGGCGAAGATGTCCAGGATCAACCAGGTGCGGTCGACCACCTTGACTTTGAGGACCGCCTCCAGTTTGCGTAGCTGCCCCGGCGTCAGTTCACCGTCGCAGATGACCGTGTCAGCCCCGGTCGCCTGCACGATGTCACGCAACTCCCGGGCCTTGCCCGAACCCACGTACGTCGCGGGATCCGGCACTGATCGGCGCTGCACCACTCCCTCGAGCACCACGGACCCCGCCGTCTCGGCCAGCCTGGCGAGCTCTTGCAGCGAGCGATCTGCCTCCAACGCGCTGCCGTGGGTCCACACGCCAACTAGAACTCCTCGATGCGGATGTCTTCGTCAGCCACGCAGCAGCTCCGATAGTGATGGCGACAGGTGACCCTCGGCCACCAGAACCGCCGGGCCGGTCAGCACCAGCGAACCTGATTCGGTACGCCGGACGCTCAGGGTTCCCCCCGGAACCTCAATCTGCACTTCAGCGGGTCCGACTATTGCCGCATCTGCCAGCAGCCTGTCGGCCACCGCACAGATACCTGTCCCGCAGGACTGGGTCTCGCCCACGCCTCGCTCATGAACCCGCATCGAAGCACGCTCACCTGGCTGTTCCAGGACGACGAACTCGACGTTGACGCCCTCCGGGAAGACCTCGGAGTCCACCTCGGGCGCTTCGAGCAGCGGTCCCGGCGCTGCCAGGTCGTCGACGAACACGACAGCATGCGGATTGGGCATGAACACGGCCTGCGCCGGCCAAGTGCGGCCATTCGCGCGCACCTGTACCACCGCCGGTTCGTATCGGGGAACACCCATGTCGACGCTGATCTGATCCCCGAGCAACGCGATCTCCCGGCGGCCGCCACGGGTTCCGATCGAGAAACGCTCGGTGTCCACGAGATCGTGCGCGGATAGATAGGCGGCGAACACCCGTGCACCATTGCCGCACATCTCGCCAATCGAGCCGTCGGCGTTGTGGTAGTCCATGAACCAGCCACCTTGGGCGTCCGGCACGACCCGGATGAGGCCGTCTGCGCCCACTCCGGTGCGCCGGTCGCAGATTGCCCGTACCGCCTGTGCGGTCACCAGCAACACGTCGTCCGGATCGGGCACGAGGACGAAGTCGTTGCCCGTGCCGTGGCCTTTTGTGAAGGCGACCGCAGACTCACTCATGCCTCTAGCGTGCCAATGATCTGTTCGGCGTGCGACGGGCATTCCAGCCAGATCACTTCCGGATCACGCCGGAACCATGATCTTTGGCGGCGCGCAAGCCTGCGGGTGGCCACGTTCGTCGGCTCTTTGGCGGTCTCGGGATCCTGATCGGCAGCAAACGCAGCCAAGATCTGGGCGTACCCGACGGCACGGCTTGCGGTACGACTGGCCGCTAGTGCCGGGTGCAGCGATGCCACTTCAGCCACCAGCCCAGCCGCCCACATCTGGTCAACCCGCGCGGCGATCCGGGAATCGACGACATCCACTCCGGGGTCCCAGCCCAACCGCAGCGAAGGCTGCCAGGGATCGGCCTGGCCCAAGGATGCCTGGTAGGGCGCGCCGGTGATCTCGTTCACCTCCAGCGCACGCACGATCCGGCGACCGTTGGTGGCCAGGATCTGTGCCGCCGCGGCCGGGTCCACCTGCGCGAGCCGTCGGTGCAGGGCGAGCGCCCCGACCTCTGCGAGTTCCTGCTCCAATAGCGCGCGCACGCGCGGGTCAGTGCCCGGGAACCTCAGATCATCGAGCACCGACTGGACGTACAGCCCAGAACCACCGGTCAGAAGTGCTCGACCGCCTCGTTCGTGGATGGACGTGATCGCTGCGCGGGCGAGCCGCTGATACGAAGCGACGTCCATGGCCTGCTCTACATCCAGGATGTCGATGAGGTGATGCCGGACGCGGTTTCGGTCCTGCGCGCTGGGCTTGGCCGTGCCGATGTCCATGCCGCGATAGACGCAGAATGCGTCCGCGTTCACGATCTCCATGTCGAAGCGCTCGGCAAGTCCCAATGCCAACTCGGACTTGCCCGCAGCCGTGGGACCCACCAGCGCGACCAATCGCGCTCCCGCCGGCCTCGACATTCTCCGATTGTCCCGCAATACGCACATCGAACTCGTCAGGCGGGCTGGCCGGGGCCGCATTACTATCCTTCGAGGGCAATCTCACCGGCAAGGAGTCAACCGTGGGTGCATACGACGAGGCCAAGAAACAGGCGGACAGTCTGATCGAGAAGGCGAAAGGCACTGTCGGCGACCTCGCCGACAAGTCCGTCGACAAAATGGCTGGCGTTGTGGATAAGGCCACTGACGTCATCGACGACAAGACTGGCGGCAAGGCCTCCGCGGCCACCGCGATGCTCGACCAGACCGTCACGGGGGCCATGGACAAGGTGGCTGCCGCCACCAAGAAGCCGCAGCAACCGGAGCAGTCCTGAGCGACGTGGCGCCCCTGGTCCGCGTGGCGTTCCTGCCGGTGACGCCCATGCTGGTACCGCAAATCGCCACGGGCGCAGCACACGAACTCGAGCCTTTGCGCGCCGCGGCCAGATCGGCCGTCGACTGGGCGATGACGGGCGCGCGTCACGCCGCCGTCGTGCTCCCGGATGAGACCGCCACCGTGGGCGGGTCGTCGCTGGCCGGCTTCGGCTTGGATGTGGGTGATGGGCCGCCTGCCCCGTTGCCCTTGGCGATCGCCCGATGGCTGCTCGGGGATCGCTCTGCCACGGCCCTGCCTGCCGGTTCCCTGGAACTGTCCGGCTTCGATGCCGTACTGGTGATGGGTGACGGCAGCGCATCGCGCACAGAGAAGGCTCCGGGCAGCCTGCACCCCGCGGCTCACACATTTGATGATGCAGTGATCACTGCACTGACGGCAGGCGACCCGCAATCACTGGCCGGACTCGATCCGAGCCTCGGCGTCGAGGTCAAAGCGGAGGGCACCCCGGCGTGGCGCAGCATCGGCGCGGCGGTGGCCTCGGTCGACGAGGCCCACGTGGACTACTGCGACGACCCTTACGGCGTGCTCTACATCGTGGCTAGATGGCGCGCACGCCTGGCAGTCCAAGCATGACCCCTGCCGCCTGCGGCGCACCGCCCGCGTGGGCATCCCCCCCGGCAGTCCGCTCGACCTCGATCGCAGTGTCGGCCACGAGGTGGTGCGGCGCGGCGTAAGTGATGGTCGTGGTCACCAGATCACCGGGTCGGGCCTCATCCTCGGTATCCAAGAAGTGCACGAGTCGCCCATCACGTGCACGCCCGGTCTTGCGATGGGTGGCGGCGTCCTTGCGGCCCTCTCCCACCGAGACCAGCACCTCGACCTCGCGGCCCACAAGCGCCTTGTTCTCATCCCAGGAGATGTCGTCCACCGCACGCACGAGCCGTTCGTAGCGCTCCTGGACCACGTCGCGCGGGACCTGGTCGGGATACTCGGCTGCCGGGGTCCCGGGACGCGGGGAGTACTGGAAGGTGAATGCGCTGGCGAACCGGGCAGCCTGGACGACCCTCAGGGTGTCCTCGAAGTCCGCATCCGTCTCGCCGGGGAACCCGACGATGATGTCGGTGGTGATTGCCGCGTCGGGAATCGCCTCCCGCACCCGCTGCAGGATGCCCAGGAAGCGCTCGGATCGGTAGCTTCGACGCATCCGTCGCAGCACATCGTCACTGCCGGACTGCAGTGGCATGTGCAGCGACGGCATGACGTTGGCCGTGCTCGCCATCGCTTCAATCACGTCGTCGGTGAAGTCACGGGGATGCGGGCTGGTGAAGCGCACCCGCCGTAGCCCATCGACCCGCCCGCAGGCGCGCAACAGATCGGCGAATCCGTGGCTGCCGGCGTACCTGTAGGCGTTCACGTTCTGCCCGAGCAGGGTCACTTCGACCACCCCCTCGTCGACGAGTGCACGCACCTCCTCGTCGATCTCCTGCGGGGACCGGTCCTCCTCCTTGCCCCGCAACGAGGGCACGATGCAGAAGGTGCACGTGTTGTTGCACCCAACACTGATCGCCACCCAACCGCTGAATGCCGACTCCCGACGGGCCGGCAGGTTGGACGGGAACCCGTCAAGTTGCTCAAGGATCTCCACCTGGGCCTCGTTGCGTACCCTGGCCCGCTCCAGCAACTGCGGCAATGAGCCCAGATTGTGGGTACCAAAGACCACGTCGACCCACGGCGCCTTGTCGATGATCACCGATCGGTCC
>JALOLM010000385.1 GCA_025455985.1 Candidatus Nanopelagicales bacterium
CGATTCGTGGATGTCGTATCAGACGGCTGCGATTCAGCCCTGCGACGGCGGTACCCGCAAGAAGGAGGGGCCCCTCAACTCATTCACCAACTACCCCCAAACCTAGTACAGCAGTACGACACAAGCAAGCACCACAACCACACCTGTGGACAACGAATTCCAGATGATTGGGCGATGTGAGTCCGGCTGGCCTACCGTTGCCAGCGTGTCCCACTGGTGGAAGAACGCTGTCGTGTACCAGATCTACCCCCGCTCCTTCGCGGACTCCGATGGTGATGGTCTCGGCGACATCGAAGGCATCATTTCGAAGCTGGACTACCTGGCTGATCTCGGCGTGGACGTGCTCTGGCTGTCGCCGATCTACAAGTCCCCTCAGGACGACAACGGATACGACATCAGCGACTACCAGTCGATCGACCCGATGTTCGGCTCACTGGAGCAGCTCGACCGGTTGATCGCGGAGGTCCACCATCGCGGCATGAAGCTGATCATGGATCTGGTCGTCAACCACACCTCGGACGAGCACCCCTGGTTCCAGGAGTCGCGCGACCCCGACAGCGCCAAACGGGACTGGTACTGGTGGCGGACCAGCGATGATGGACCGCCCAACAACTGGGGCTCGATCTTCTCGGGCAGCGCCTGGCAGTTCGACGAACAGTCGCAGGCCTACTACCTGCATCTGTTCACGCGCAAGCAACCGGATCTCAACTGGGAGAATCCAGAGGTCCGCGGTGCCGTCTACGCGATGATGAACTGGTGGCTCGATCGCGGCGTGGACGGGTTCCGGATGGACGTGATCAACCTGATCTCCAAAGCTCCAGGGCTGCCTGACGGGGAAGTGGCGCCCGGTGAACTCCATGCCGACGGCTCGCCCTATTACGCCAATGGGCCGCGACTGCACGAGTACTTGCAGGAGATGAACCGGGAAGTGTTCGCGCATCGCGATGCGGACATGCTGACGGTGGGAGAGACCCCCGGGGTCAGCGTCGAGCAGGCCAAGCTCATCACGGATCTCGACCGGCTGGAGCTGGACATGGTCTTCCAGTTCGAGCACATGGAACTTGACCACGGCACCACCAAGTGGGATCACCGCAGGCTGGAACTGCCGGAATTGAAGCAGAACTTGGCGAAGTGGCAGGACGGATTGGCCCAGGCCGGTTGGAACAGTCTCTATTGGAACAACCACGACCAGCCCCGCGTGGTTTCGCGGTTCGGCGACACTGCGTACTGGTACGAATCTGCCACCCTGCTCGCCGCAGTACTCCACCTGCACAAGGGGACCCCGTACATCTACCAGGGCGAAGAACTGGGCATGACCAACTACGCCTTCGCCGGGATCGATCAGTACCGTGACGTGGAGGCGATCAACTACTTCCGCGAGGCCGTTGAAGGCAAGGGCGAGGACCCGGCGACAGTCCTCGCGGCGATGCAGGAAGTGGCCCGGGACAACGCCCGCACTCCGATGCAGTGGACTGACGGGCCGCAGGCGGGGTTCACGACCGGAGAACCGTGGCTGCCGGTCAACCCCAACCACACCCGCATCAATGCCGCGGCTCAAGTCGGGGATCCGCACTCGGTCTTCTCGTTCTACCGACGGCTTATAGAGTTGCGTCACAAGGACCCGGTGGTTCAGCACGGCTCATTCGAGTTGCTACTCGCCGATGATCCGGTTCTTTGGGTCTTCACGCGGACGCTCGGCAGCGAACAACTCCTCGTGGTCGCGAACCTCGGTAACGAGGTTGTGGACCTGCCGGTCGATGCTCACGGTGAGACCGTGATCGCCAACTACGACGAACCGGTCGGTGACCGGTTGCGGGCGTGGGAGGTCAGGGTCGTGCGCAGGAGCGTTAATGGTGACTGAGGATCCGGACTACCGGTACTCGCTGGCGAACGAACGCACCTACCTGGCTTGGGTCCGCACCGCGCTGGCGCTGATCGCCGGCGGGATCGCTATTCGCATCTTCATGTCGGATGTCGGAAGCACCTGGTCGGTGACGCTGGCGGCCATCGGATTCACCGTTCTGGGCGGCGTGCTGGCGCTCACCTCTCTTGTGCATTGGGGACGGGTCCAGCGGGCCATGCAACGCGGCGAGCCTTTGCCCAGCCAGCGCGCCCCGATGATCCTGACGGGCGGGATTGTTCTGTTGGCCGTCATCGTTCTGCTCGGGATGCTGGTGTGAACTCGCAGGCCGAACGCACGCGGCTGGCATGGCGGCGGACCCTGCTGGCGGTCATGGTCGTCGGCGGTATCGGCGCCGTTCATCTGGCGACTGCCGGACTGGTGTATCTGGCACTCGCGGCCACGCTGCTGACGTTGATCGGATGTGTGCCTGTGGCCCACCGGCTGTGGGTTCTGCGCGAAGCGGTGCCGGTGGCCACATGGGAACCGGCCGTCCTGACCTGCGCCGGGCTACTGCTCAGTGTGAGCGTGCTGTTCGCGCGCTGAACCCGGATTGACCATCACGAAGGCGAGCCACACGAGCGCGAGATTCACCAGCGCCGACGACGGAAGGCCTATCGCGCCGCGACCGGACCATGTCGCGAACCCGGTGACTGAGAGGTTGACGACCGCGGCCCCGCCGATCAGGCAGCCGAGTCCGGGGCGTATCCAGGGCAGGTGAAGCCTCAGAAGGCGTCGCTCAGGCCTGGCGGCGAGGCCCGCGATGAGCCAGGCGAGCGGCACAACCACGATCACCACCGCGATGTGCACCAGCCACCATGTGGCGCTCAAGGCAGGAACACTCCAGCCCGTGGCGATTGCGGTGCCAGCGGCCAGGCCGACCAGTGGGATGTGCCACAGGTACATGCCCATTCCGCGGGCCCCGATCAGAGCAACAACTGCCCACACTCGATCGGCGTCGAAGAGTCGCGTGAGCCATGCCCACGCACCTGCCACGATCATGATCTGGCCGGCGCCGTAC
>JALOLM010000063.1 GCA_025455985.1 Candidatus Nanopelagicales bacterium
GCTGTTCGACTACTTCTCGCAGTTGTTCGCGCAGGTCACCAACCCGCCGCTGGACGCGATCCGCGAGGAGATCATCACCTCCTTGAGCAGTCCGATCGGCCCTGAGGGCAACCTGCTGGACGCCACGCCCGCGCACTGCCGGCAGATCCTGCTGCCTTTCCCCGTCATCGACAACGACGAGCTGGCCAAACTGCTCAACATCAACCAGGACGGTGACTTCCCCGGCTTCGCAGCTATGAAGATCTCCGGGCTGTACGACATCAACGGTGGCGCGCAGGCGCTCGAGGACCGGTTGACGGAGATCTTCGCGGAGATCGACGAAGCCATCGACAACGGCGTGCGCTTCCTGGTGCTCAGCGACCGGGACTCCGACTTCGACCATGCGCCGATCCCGTCGCTGTTGCTGACCTCTGCTGTGCACCACCATCTGGTCCGCCAGAAGACCCGCACACTGATCTCGGTGCTCGTGGAGGCAGGCGACGTCCGCGAGGTCCACCACGTCGCACTGCTGGTCGGCTACGGCGCGGCAGCGGTCAACCCGTACCTGGCGATGGAGACCGTCGAGTCGATGGTGCGCTCGGGGGCGATCACCGACATCGCGCCGGAGCAGGCGGTGCGCAATCTGGTCAAGGCTTTGGGCAAGGGTGTGCTCAAGGTGATGTCCAAGATGGGCATCTCGACGGTGGCGTCCTACCGCGGCGCGCAGGTGTTCGAGGCGCTCGGCTTGAGCCGTGAACTGCTCGACCGCCACTTCACCGGCACGACCAGCAAGCTCGGGGGAGTGGGCATCGAGGTGATCCACGAGGAGGTTTCGCGCCGCCACGACACCGCCTACCCGCTGACCGGTATCGCTCCAGCGCACCGGCAGTTGGACGTGGGCGGGGAGTACCAATGGCGCCGTGAGGGCGAGCCTCACCTGTTCGACCCCGACACCGTCTTCCGCCTGCAGCACGCGACCCGCGAGGGCCGCTACGACGTGTTCCGCCAGTACACCGACAAGGTCGATGACCAGAGCCAACGCCTCATGACCCTGCGGGGTCTGTTCGACCTCAAGGTGGGAGAACGCCCGCCGGTGCCACTGGATGAGGTCGAACCGGTCAGCGAGATCGTCAAGCGGTTCTCGACCGGTGCCATGTCCTACGGGTCGATCTCCAAGGAGGCCCACGAGACGCTGGCGATCGCGATGAACCGGCTGGGTGCGAAGTCCAACACCGGCGAGGGTGGGGAGGACCCCGAGCGGTTCGTGCCCCTGGCCAACGGCGACTCCAAGCGCTCCTCGATCAAGCAGGTCGCATCCGGGCGGTTCGGGGTGACCAGCGAGTACCTGGTCAACGCCGACGACATCCAGATCAAGATGGCCCAAGGCGCCAAGCCCGGCGAGGGCGGACAGTTGCCGGCGCACAAGGTGTACCCGTGGGTGGCCAAGACCCGCCACTCGACCCCGGGTGTCGGCTTGATCTCCCCGCCGCCCCACCACGACATCTACTCCATCGAGGACCTCGCGCAGCTCATCCACGACCTCAAGAACGCCAACCCCCGGGCCCGGGTGCACGTCAAGCTCGTGGCCGAGGTCGGCGTCGGAACGGTTGCAGCCGGGGTGAGCAAAGCCCACGCTGACGTGATCCTGATCTCCGGTCACGACGGCGGGACCGGTGCCTCGCCGCTCACTTCGCTGAAGCATGCCGGTGGTCCGTGGGAGCTCGGTCTGGCCGAGACCCAGCAGACGCTGATTGCCAACGGTCTGCGCGACCGGGTGGTGGTGCAGACCGACGGGCAACTCAAGACCGGCCGGGACGTGGTGATCGCGGCGCTGCTCGGCGCGGAGGAGTACGGCTTCGCCACCGCGCCTTTGGTGGTCATGGGCTGCGTGATGATGCGGGTATGCCATCTCGACACGTGTCCGGTCGGCGTGGCCACGCAGAACCCGGTGTTGCGCGAGCGCTTCACCGGCAAGCCCGAATTCGTCGTGAACTTCTTCGAGTTCATCGCCGAGCAGGTCCGTGAATACCTGGCCGAGCTCGGCTTCCGCAGCCTCGATGAGGTGATCGGAAGGGCCGACCTGCTCGACGTCCACAAGGCCGTCGGTCATTGGAAGGCGCAGGGCCTGGATCTGACGCCGATCCTGCACCGGCCGGACTTGCAGTCGCCGACCCGCTGTGTGACGACCCAGGACCACGGCCTCGACAAGGCGCTGGACCAGCAGCTGCTGGAATTGTGCGCGCCTGCTTTGGAGACCGGTGAGCCGGTGAGGATCGAGTTGCCCGTGCGCAACGTGAACCGCACCGTCGGCACGATGCTGGGCAGCGAACTGACGCGGCGCCACGGTGCCTCGGGCCTGCCAGCGGGCACGATCGACATCACACTGACCGGTTCGGCCGGACAGAGCTTCGGGGCGTTCCTGCCGAAGGGGGTCACGATGCGACTCGAGGGGGACACGAACGACTACTTGGGCAAAGGGCTGTCGGGCGGCACGTTGGTGGTCCGCCCGGACCGTCGCGCTCAGTTCGTGGCCGAGGACCAGATCATTGCCGGCAACGTCATCGCCTACGGCGCCACCGACGGGCGGATCTTCGCGCGCGGCAAGGTCGGCGAGCGCTGCTGTGTGCGCAACTCCGGGGCGACGGTGGTCGTCGAAGGTGTGGGCGACCACGGGTGTGAGTACATGACCGGTGGTCACGCCGTTGTGCTCGGCCCGACGGGCCGCAACTTCGCTGCCGGGATGTCCGGCGGGACCGCGTTCCTGCTGGATGCCGATCTGGACCTGGTCAACCAGGACATGGTGGCCCTCGAAGACCTCGACGCTGACGATGCGAGGTGGTTGCAGTCGGTGTTGGTCGACCATGTGGAGGCGACTGGTTCGGCGGTGGCACAACGCCTGCTCGACGACTGGGAATCGGCACTGCCGCGGTTCGCGAAAGTGATGCCGCGCGACTACCGCCGGGTGCTGGATGCCATCGCCCTGGCCGAAAGTGAAGGGCGCAACGTGGACGAGGCGATCATGGAGGCAAGCCGTGGCTGATCCCAGAGGGTTTCTCAAGGCGGGCCGGCAACTGCCCACCCGCCGGCCGGTGGATGTGCGTATCCAGGACTGGCAGGAGGTCTACGAGCCGTTCGCAGAGTCCAAACTGCGCACGCAGGCCGCCCGGTGCATGGACTGCGGCATCCCGTTCTGTCACAACGGATGCCCGCTGGGCAACCTGATCCCCGAGTGGAACGACCTGACCCGCCGGGGTGACTGGCAGGGTGCGATCGAACGGTTGCATGCGACCAACAACTTCCCGGAGTTCACCGGCAGGCTGTGCCCGGCGCCGTGCGAGACCGCGTGTGTCCTGGGCATCAACCAGGACCCGGTGACCATCAAGCAGGTCGAGGTGTCGATCATCGACCGGGCTTGGGAATCCGGCTGGGTGCAGCCGCAGCCGCCCGAGCGGTTGTCGGGCAAGACCGTGGCCGTGGTCGGATCCGGTCCGGCGGGCTTGGCCGCCGCCCAGCAACTCGCGCGGGCGGGCCATACGGTCGCCGTCTACGAGCGCGCTGACAGGATCGGTGGTCTGCTGCGCTACGGCATCCCCGAGTTCAAGATGGAGAAGCACCACCTCGACCGGCGGCTCGCGCAGATGGAGGCCGAAGGCGTGAAGTTCCGCACCGGCATAGAGGTCGGCAGGGACATCTCGGCCGACGACCTGCGCCGGCGTTACGACGCCGTTCTCGTGGCAGTCGGCTCGACGATCGGCCGGGAACTGCCCGCAGAAGGTCGCGAGCTGCAGGGAATCCACCAGGCGATGGAGTACCTGCCGCTGGCCAACCGGGTGCAGGAGGGCGACCTCGAGGATTCGCCCATCCACGCCCGCGGCAAGCATGTCGTGGTCATCGGGGGTGGCGACACCGGCGCCGACTGCCTGGGCACCGCGATCCGCCAGGGCGCAGCCAGCATCACCCAGTTGGAGATCATGCCCACGCCGCCACAGGCCCGTCCTGCCGAGCAGCCCTGGCCGACCTACCCGATGGTGTTCCGGATCTCCTCGGCGCACGAAGAGGGCGGCGAGCGGGTCTACGCGGCCTCCACCAAGCGTTTCATCGGTGAGGGTGGCGTGCTGACCGGCTTGGAGATCGTGGATGTGGAGTGGGTCGACGGGCGTCCCGTCGAGGTTCCGGGTTCGCAGCGGGTTCTGCCGGCCGACCTGGTGACGCTGGCGATGGGCTTCACCGGCCCGGAGGCCGACTCCTTCGTCAGCCAGTTGGGCTTGTCCCGCGACCCGCGTGGCAACCTCGAGCGCGATGACGACTACGCCAGCGATGTGCCGGGGGTGTTCGTCGCCGGTGACGCCGGCCGAGGGCAGTCGCTGATCGTGTGGGCGATCGCAGAAGGTCGGGCGGCCGCGGCCTCGGTTGACGAGTTCCTGATGGGATCCACGAACCTGCCGAAGCCGCTCGCGGCGTCGGTGCGGCAGTTGACCGTCTGAGTTCAGCGGTTCGGCGGCTGAGTCCTCGTACCGGTCTGGGGCCGGTGCCTTTCGGTGAAGCCCGGACCACTCACTGGGCCTCTGGTCACCGAAAGGCCCGAGCCGTCGCAAAGGTGCCTGTTCGTGCCACGCGCTGCGGTGGGAGACGGTGCGAGTCCGGGCTGCCCCCGTGAATGATCAAAACGAGCGCAACCGACACCGCGCGAGTGCGACAGGGCAGTGGCCGGATTACTCTCGAAGTCGTGCGTCGAGCGAAGATCGTCTGCACTCTCGGTCCGGCGACGGACTCCGACGAGAGAATCGCAGAGCTTATTGAGTCGGGGATGGCGGTTGCGCGCCTGAACCTCAGTCACGGGGACCATAGCGAACACCAGCGGAGGCTGGACATGGTGCGCCGGGCCGCTGACGCCGCCTGTACGGGTGTCGCGGTCCTCGCCGACTTGCAGGGTCCGAAGATTCGTCTGGCGAACTTCGCCAGCGGTCCGCAACTGCTCACTGAGGGCGCGCACTTCACGATCACTACCCGCGACGTGCCCGGGGATGCCCAGATCTGCTCGACCACGTACTCAGGTCTGCCCGGCGATGTCCACGTCGGCGACGAGATCCTCATCGACGACGGCCACGTGACGCTGCGTGCGGTCGAGGTCGACGACACCGATGTCGTGTGCGAAGTGGTCGTGGGCGGTCGGGTGAGCAACCACAAAGGGATCAATCTGCCGGGTGTGGAAGTCAGCGTGCCCGCGCTGTCGGACAAGGACGTCGACGATCTGCGCTGGGCGCTCGCGGCCGGCGTGGATCTGGTGGCGCTGTCGTTCGTGCAGCGGCCCGAGGACATCGACGACGTGCGCAAGGTGATGGACGAACTCGACGTGCACCGGCCGATCCTGGCCAAGATCGAGAAGCCGCAGGCAGTCGACCGTCTTGGCGACATCATCGAGGCGTTCGATGGAATCATGGTTGCCCGCGGTGACCTCGGCGTTGAACTCCCGCTCGAGCATGTGCCATTGGTGCAGAAACGGGCGATTGAACTCTCGAGGGCGGCGGCCAAACCCGTGATCGTGGCCACCCAGATGCTCGACAGCATGATCGCCGCCAGTCGACCGTCTCGCGCTGAGGCCTCGGACGTGGCCAACGCGGTGCTCGACGGTGCGGACGCCCTGATGCTCAGCGGGGAGACGAGCGTCGGCGCACATCCGGCGCTGGTCGTCCAGACGATGGCCAGGATCATCCAGTACGTCGAGGAGGAGGCGCTGGGCAGCGTCTCGGAGTCGCAGGACAACCGAACCGGATCGACCGCGCGAGCGATCACCCGGGCTGCGGTCGAGGTTGCCGAGGAGGTCGAGGCGAAGTTCATCATCTCGTTCACCGAGACCGGGTTGACCCCCCGTTTGATCGCCCGTCACCGCAGCGCCGTCCCGTCGCTGTGTTTCACGCCGAACCCGGCGGTGCGCAACTACCTCGGTCTGATCTGGGGGATCAAACCGTACTTCGGCAAGCAGGTCCACCACACTGACGAACTCGTAGAGATGGTCGACCAACAGATCTCGATGATGTCGTTGGCCGCTCCGGGTGAGAAGGTCGTGATCATCGCGGGGGTGCCGCCTGGCATCCCCGGGACGACCAACGGGATGCGCGTGCACATCGTGGGTTCGGGTTCGGGCGGCCGCGCGGAAGAGGCCGAGGTCGCCGAGCAGGTGTAGGGGTCAGCCCGCCGGGGCGCCACAGCGGTGAAAGGTTGTCGTATCGGGGAGAGGTCCCACGCGTGGATTTGCTCCCCGTTGCGACAACCTCTCACCGATGAGATGAACTCTCACAGGCTGGCACCCAGCAGCGTCAGTCCAACTTGCCGCGGGCCTCGGGATTGAGCACACCCCAGGCGACCAACTGGTCGGCCAGGACTCCCGGGGGCTCGTCGTAGATCACTGCCAGTGTCCGCAGGTCGTCCTGCCGGATGCTCAGCACCTTGCCGTTGTAGTCGCCACGCTGGGCCTGGATGGCTGCGGCGTACCGAGCCAGCGGGCCGACCTTGTCGGCGGGCACCTGGCCGAGACGCTCAAGATCGAGCACAAGTTTGGCGGGCGGTTCTGCGGCGGCCCCAGGAGTGCTGTCCGGCAGCAATTCAGCCACCGGCACCCCGTAGAACTCCGCCAGTTCGGCCAGTTTCTGGACGGTGACCGCGCGATCGCCGCGCTCGTACGAGCCGACGACAACCGCCTTCCACCGGCCCTCGGACTTCTCCTCAACACCGTGCAGAGAAAGCCCTTGCTGCTGGCGGATGGAACGAAGCTTCGCGCCGAGTGCCCGGGCGTACTCCGTGGCCATGGGGGGCTCCGTTCCCTCTGCTCGACTGCTCAGGTGTGAGGCTACGGAGAGTGACGGCCGGGTAGCAACTCGGCGGAACCGGGTCCCATGAGTCAGCAGCGGCCAGTGATAGCGTCGAAGACGAAGCACCTTTCCTTTAACCACCGTCCAGCGAGGCGGAGAAGGGGGGTTGGACGCGATGACGCCTGACCAGGAGTTCCTCACCGACTCTGACATCAATCGAGCGGTGGTCCGCATCGCTCACGAAATCCTCGAACGAAACCGCGGCGCCGACGATCTGGTCCTGCTGGGCATTCCCACCCGCGGGGTTCCACTGGCCGCCCGGATCGCCGCGGCGATGACCACCATCGAAGGCCGCGAGGTCAACGTCGGGTCCCTGGATGTGGGGATGTACCGCGACGACCTGCGACTGCGGCCCACCGTGGCTCTGCACCCGACGGTCATCCCGGTCGACATCACCGGCAGAACCGTGGTCCTCGTCGACGACGTGCTGTTCAGCGGCCGGACCATCCGCGCGGCGATGGACGCACTGTCCGACGCCGGGCGACCCAAGGCCGTGCAACTGGCGGTCCTGGTCGACCGCGGCCACCGGGATCTGCCGATCCGGGCCGACTACGTGGGCAAGAACATCCCGACGGCCCGCGAGGACGACGTGCAAGTGACCCTGACCGAAACCGACGGCACCGATTCGGTGCGACTCGTGCGCGCGGGAGGTAACTGAATGCGCCACCTTCTGTCCACCACTGATCTGAGCCAGACCGATGCGCTCGCGATCCTCGACACGGCCCGGGAACTGGCCCTCGTGGCCGACCGGCCTGTGAAGAAACTGCCCACCCTGCGGGGCCGGACCGTGGTCAACCTCTTCTTCGAGGACTCCACCCGCACCCGGATCTCGTTCGAGGCGGCGGCCAAGCGGCTGTCCGCCGACGTCATCAACTTCTCGGCCAAGGGGTCGAGCCTGTCGAAGGGCGAGTCCCTCAAGGACACCGCGCTGACCCTGCAGGCGATGGGCGCCGACGCCGTGGTGATCCGCCACGGTGCCAGTGGGGCCGCGCATCGCCTGGCCAACAGCGACTGGATCCACGGCGCGGTCATCAACGCCGGCGACGGCACCCACGAGCACCCCACCCAGGCGCTGCTCGACGCGTTCACCATGCGCGACCATCTGCGCGACGGGCAGGGCTCACTCGACGGGCTCAACGTGGTGATCGTCGGCGACGTGTTGCACTCACGGGTCGCCCGGTCCAACGTGTGGTTGCTCGACACCCTGGGCGCCAACGTCACGCTGGTCGCGCCGCCGACGCTGCTGCCGGTGGGAGTGGAGACTTGGCCGTGCGAAGTCAGCTACGACCTCGACGAGGCCATCGTGAAGGCCGACGTCGTGATGATGCTGCGGGTTCAGCTCGAGCGGATGAACGCCTCGTTCTTCCCCAGCGCCCGCGAGTACTCGCGTCGCTACGGCCTGGACGTGCCGAGAATGGCGACCCTGCCCGACCACGCACTGGTGATGCACCCCGGACCGATGAACCGCGGGATGGAGATCGCCGCCGATGTCGCCGATGCCGAGCGCTCGGTGATCGTCGACCAGGTGACCAACGGGGTCCATGTGCGAATGGCGGTTCTGTACCTGCTGCTGGGAGGCCAAGAAGGATGACAGTGCTCAAGAACGTCCGGCCGCTCGGCGGCGAGCCGGTCGACGTCGAGATCGAGGACGGGGTCATCGCGCAGATCGGGGCCAACCTCGAGGGCGCCGATGTGGTGGACGGCCGCGGGGCGGTCCTGCTGCCCGGGCTGGTGGACCTGCACACCCACTTGCGTGAACCCGGCCGCGAAGATGCCGAAACCGTCGCCACGGGTACCCGGGCGGCTGCCGCCGGGGGTTTCACCGCGGTACACGCGATGGCCAATACCGATCCGGTCGCGGACACCGCCGGAGTGGTCGAGCAGGTGTGGCGGCTGGGGATCGCCGCCGGGTACGCCGACGTCCGTCCGGTCGGTGCGGTCACGGTCGGGCTTGAAGGCAAGCGCCTGGCTGAGCTCGGCGCGATGGCCGACTCCGCCGCGGCCGTCAGAGTGTTCAGTGACGACGGCCATTGCGTCTCGGACGCATTGCTGAT
>JALOLM010000064.1 GCA_025455985.1 Candidatus Nanopelagicales bacterium
CAGGCAGCCGGTGCGCATCCCCTCACCGAACTGCGGCGGGTCCTGCTTGTAGGTGTAGAACTGCACTCGCGTGCAGCCGGTCTGGGTGAACGACGTGAAGAACGTCTTGGGCCGCTGGAACTCGTCCAGTGTCAGGTCCGCGGCCCGGCCGGCGGCCAGTGCCACGATGATCTGGCTGATCCAGTCGGGGTGTGCCGGGCAACCCGGGATGTTGATGACCGGCAGCCCGGCTTTGCTCACGAAGTCGGGTCCAAGGTAACCGCCGCGCTTGCCGCCGCGGTCGAACTGCAGACCCCGGGAGTCCGACGGGTTCGGCGGCACTGCCGGCAGCCCACCGTACGTGGCACAGTCGCCGATCGCCACGACGATCCCGGCCTTGGGAGCGATGTCGTCGATCCAGTCCTTCATGGGGCGTTCGGCGAACATGTCGAAGCGACCACTGCCGCTCGGGCCTTCAATGACCGACCCCTCGTAGACGAAGATGTCGATCTCCTTCTCACCGTTGGCGTACGCCCAGAAGATGTCCTGGGCGGCCTTTCCGATCTCGCCGGAGAGGGTGGGGTGATAGACGATCTCCAGGCCGAAGTCGACGATCAGATCGACGACGGAGGGTTCGGCCGCGTTGATGAACGACATCGTGTTGCCGCTGCACGCGCCGCCCTGGAACCAAAGCACTGACGTCATGTCGCCTCCTGCAGTTGGGTGGATGGTCTGACTTGTGAGTCCCCGGAATCGAGGAGAAGGTCCAGCAGTGCCTGCACGCCCACACCGGTGCGGGCGGAGGTCTCGATGATGGTGGCCTCAGGGGCGATCTGCCGGATCGCGTCCAGCCCCCGGTCACGGTCCCACTCGACGGCCTCGGCGATGTCGGTCTTCGTGACGACAACGACATCGGCGGAGTGGAAGATCTGCGGGTACTTCAGGGGTTTGTCCTCACCCTCGGTGACGCTGAGCAGCGCCACGCGGGTGTCCTCGCCGAGGTCGTACCCCGTAGGACAGACGAGATTGCCGACGTTCTCGATCACCAGCAGGTCCAGGTCGGCCATCTCCCAGCCCTGCAGATGCGCTGAGACCATGTCTGACTCCAAGTGGCACATGCCGTCGGTGATGATCTGCCGGACCTGTGCCCCTGAGCGGGCCAGTCGGGTCGCGTCATTGTCGGTCGCGCAGTCCCCCACGAGGGCCGCCGCTCCGAGGCCGCGTTCGACCGCGGCGGCGAGCAGCACCTCCAGCAGTGCGGTCTTGCCACTGCCCGGGCTCGACACCCAGTTGCTGACGTTCACGTTGTTGACGGTGAACCAGCCACGCAGTCCGTCGGCCAGTAGGTCGTTCTTCGCCAGAACCCCTTCGCGCAACTCCTCGATGCCGGTCTGCTCGTCGAAGGTCACGTCCGCAACCTCGAGTTCCTTACCCCCGATCACGTCGCCGCACGGCTGCCCACACACCGGACATGTGAAGTCGCGGATCCCGCTGAGTGTCTGGGCGCCGTCGGTGGGGCAGTTGATGACCACCGGCATCTCGAGGATCTCCAGAGTGGATCCGGCCAGCGCGGTGCCGTCCGTGGCGACGTCGTAGGCGAAATGCAGCGCTTGGGCCACGACACCCGACAACACCCCGATCCGCAGCCGGACCTGCGTCACGCGCGCCTGCGGGTCGGGCAGGGCCTCCCTGACCGTACTGACCACAGCGTGCGCGATCGACAGTTCGTGCATGGATTCAGGAACTCCGCTGCCTGGCGCCGAACACCCTCGCGAACGCGAGCAGGAAACTCAAGGTCTCCTGGATGTCGGGGTTCTTCAGCTGTTTGACCAGCGAGAACACCCCACCGGAGTCGACTTGCCGGCCCTTGGTCTGCTTGTCGGCCTCAAGCGCCGCTTCGCCGAGATTGCCGACCACGTCGATGATCTCGGGGCGCAGGATCGGGGAGTCCAAGAAGCCCTGGATAGTGTCCTTGCGCTCGGCCAATGTGGAAGTCAACGGCGCCAGTTCGCTGAGCGCCTTGACGGCGTCACGGACATTGCCGACCTCGTGGGACTCCTCGGTGCTGTCACGCAGTTGGGCGACGAGGTCGTTGATGTTGTCGCTGATCTCCGGACCCCGCTGCAACAGGGCCGTGGACATCGACGCCAGCGCGGCCAGGGATGGGGCGTTGGCCAGGATCACGGCAAGCGACTCACGAATCTCCGGGTCCGCCAGCATCGCGGCGAGCGCGTCAGTGTCGGTCGGGATGTCTGCGGCGGTCATGAGCGGCTGACCTTCGCACGATTGAGGTGAACCATCGCATCTCCTCAGGTGGCGGCCCTCGGGTTGGACGCCCCTAGCCTGCCCAGGATTGCCTGGCGGTGTCCATCCAAACGGCTGGATTCATGCGCGCGGATCGACCATCCGTGTCGAATGGCGCGATTTGCCGGTTTCGTGGAGCGGATGTGCTGATTCTTGACGCTCGCCTGCGTACGCGATTACACACATCCGCGACATGGTCGGGACATGAAAACACCGCTGAACAGAAGAGCCACCGTTGCCGCCTCCCTGACCGCCCTCACCGGGGTGGGTCTGGTGGGCGCCGTCCAACCGTCTCAGGCGGCTGCGCCCAGCGCCGCCGTCGATCGGGCGCAGACTGCGGTACCCCTGACATCGCGAACCCCGGTGAAGAGTCCGCTGGTCGTCTACCGCAGCGGCCGGGTCGCGGCGTCGGCGGTCATCAGTGCCGCCCCGAAGCTCACGCCGATGAAGAAGAAGGTCAAGAAGAAGCACCGGTCGCGCCGGTCATGACCTACCCGCCATCAGTCATCGTCGTCGCCTTCGTCGTGGGACGAGGGCGACGACGATTCGGGCAGACTGGCTGCCTGCGGCACGGGTTGCGGCACATAGACGATCTTCGTCTTGGCGGGCTTGCGGATGACCTTGGTCTTGATCTTGGTCCTGGTCTTGACGACGGTAGGCACCGGCCGCGGGGAGATCACCGCCTCGCGGTAGTCGGAAGCAGAGCCCCCAAGGCTGGTCGTGTAGAGAACGACCCCCGTGAGCACACTCATCAGGGCTATCGCCAGCCAGGCCACGAAACCGCGCATCGTCCACTCCCGTCGTCTGCCCCAAGTCTGCGGGGCGGTGGCGGCCGCCAGTACCCAAGACAACGTCAAGAACCCGTCAAGTCCGCTCGCGGCCGCACTGGACGTCCCGGGATCGGTGAGCGTTCGTCGCATCCGGGAGATGTTGTCGCAGGCGGGAGCGAATCCACACGTGGGAACGCTCACCGCTGCGACAAACTCTCCCCGATCGTGAATGTCAAGTCCGCTCGCGGCCGACTTGACATCCACTTACGGCGGGGTTGATAGTCGCAGGCCCCACGCTGGAGTCATGCGTGAGACGAGCGTGTGCTACCGCACATGGAAGACAGAACTGTGGCTCTCTGTGCGGGCCGAACCCACGGACGCCCTTCGTCGGTGGCTACGCGACCTGCTGCACGACGAGGTGAACCGTGTGGATCATCTGGCTAGCCGGTTCCGACCGGATTCACAGGTCTGCGCGGTCAACCGCCAGGCCGGACGTTGGACGCAGACCTCGTGGGACTTTGTGACGGTGCTCACCGCGAGCCTGACGGCCGCCACAGCCACACACGGAATGGTGAACCCCCTTTTGGGACGCAATTTGGTGGCCGCCGGCTACGACACCTGGGCGGGGCAGGATTCTCAACTGAGCGCCAGCACCACCACTGCGGACTGGCGCGACATAGAGATCCGTCCCGGTGGCGGCCAGGCACAAGTGCGCATTCCACCCGATTCGGCCCTTGACCTCGGGGCGGTGACCAAAGGCTGGCTGGCCGATCGACTGGCGCTGATGACGCATCGATCGACTGGCTTCGACACCGTGGCCAACATGGGCGGGGACCTGCGGGTCCTCAGCCCCGGACGCGCCTGGGTTGTGGCAGCCGACCCGGACATCGATGGCGTCGAACCGGTGTCCTTCGCAGTGGCCGACGCCGGACTGGCGACCAGCGGGGTCGGCGCACGCTCCTGGGACCAGGGTCATCACATCATCGACCCACGTTCCGGTCGCCCGGCGGACACGTACTGGGCCAGCGTGAGTGTGATGGCACAGGATGCCGCGGGTGCCAACGCCGCCGCTACCGCGGGCTTGATTCTCGGCGCGCAGGGTCCGGCTTGGTTGGATCGGATGGGTCTGGACGGTTGGTTCGTCGGCCCAGGTGGTCAGCCGGCACAGAGCACTGGGCGCTGGCCTGTCGCAGGTCGGCGCGTCGGCGTCCCGGCGTAGGCTTGTCGGTCATGGTCCACGTGCTTCTCATCGAGGACGATCCGGGCATCCGAACGGCTGTCACACGGGCTCTACTGGCACGCGGCCACGCTGTCGACAGCGCGCCGGATGGGCTGACCGGATTGCAGATGTTGCTGACCCAGGATCCCGAGACAGTCATCCTCGACCTCGGCCTGCCGGACATCTCCGGGGATCGGCTGCTCAGCATGATCCGGGCCGCCAGCGGTGTCCCTGTCATCGTGGCCACCGCGCGCGATGACGAGGGCTTGATCGTGCAGCTCCTGGACGCCGGAGCAGATGACTATGTGGTCAAGCCTTACGACCCCGCTCACCTCGAGGCACGGATCCGCGCGGTACTGCGACGAGGAGGACCGACCACCGACGATGACGCGGCACGCAGTGCACTCAAGGTCGGCGGGCTGACCATCGACCCTGCCCGCAGGACCGCTGACATCGACGGTCGCGCGTTGGACCTGACTCGTCTGGAGTTCGACGTCCTCGCGTACCTCGCCGCGAATCCCGGTCGGGTCGTCAGCCGCAAGGAGTTGTTGCGGGAAGTGTGGCAACGCACCGACAGCGCCCGCACCGTGGACGTGCACCTATCCTGGCTGCGTCGCAAGCTGGGTGACGACGTGGACGATCCACGCTTCCTGCACGTGCATCGCGGTGTGGGCATCATGCTGGAGGACGCCGCGGCCGGGTCCGCCTGATGTACCGGCGCCTTATCCTCTTCGGTCTGGCGGTGTGCGCCTCGGCGCTGATCGCGTTGATCGTCCCGCTGGCTCTGTCAGCGCGGGACATCGTGATCAACGACCAGCTTGGCGCCGCCTCCGCCGAGGCCCGAGCAGTCGCCAACCAATGGCAGCAGCAGGACAACGACCACGGCCGGACCTTCATCCAGCCACCGCCGACGGACACAGGGCAGGTCACGCTCTACGGCACCGACGGTGCGGTCCAGGGCGAGAACCCGCCGCAGGCCCAACGCGTCGTGCAAGCCGCTCTGCGAGGCGGCACCGCGTCAGAGGTCGTCGACGGATTCGGCTACGTCTCGGCGCCGGCATACTTCGACGAGGACTTCGGAGCGGTTCTGATCACCGTGACCCCGGAGGAACTACGGGAGGGCTTGGGACCCCGATTGCTGGTGATCGGCGCCGCGTCACTGCTGCTGCTGTGCATCGCCGGGATCGCCGCGTGGGTGCTGGCACGGCGAACCGTGGCGCCCCTGAAGGAACTGGAGGACACCGCCAACGCCGTGGCCGCTGGCAACCTCGACGCACGCGCGCCCCATTCATCGATTGCCGAAGTGGAGAACGTCGGTGTGGCCCTGAACCGCCTTACCGGACGGGTTCAGGAACTGCTGCGCGAGGAGCGTGAGTACACCGCCGAACTGGCTCACCAGTTGCGCACACCCCTCACCGTCCTGTCCGTCGATGTCGACTCGGTGGCCGACCCGCAGGTGCGCGAGCGTCTCGACGATGATCTCGCCGCGGTCCACCGGATGGTCGACGAGATCATCACCACTGCGCGTCGCTCCAGCCGCGAGGGTCTAGCGGCCCAATGCGACGCCGCCGAGGTGGTCAGGGCACGGGTCGCCTTCTGGACTGTCCTGGCCGAGGACCAGTCGCGCGAGTTCGAGCAGGAGATCGACGTGGCCTCGATGCCCGTGCGCCTGACCGCCGATGACCTGGCCGCAGCGATCGACATCCTGTTCCAGAACGTCTTCCTCCACACCCCCGATGGGACCGCCTTCTGCGTGCGCGTCGAATCCCGAGACGGCTTTGTCGAGGTGTCAGTCAGCGACAGTGGTCCGGGGTTCGACCTGCCCGAACCAGGCCGGCAGACCGTGGGCTCGACGAACCTCGGGTTGTCCATCGCCCGTCGTCTGGCCGAAGCATCCGGCGGCGGGATGAACATCGGCCGTAGCAGCACTGGCGGGGCGCAGGTGACATTGCGTCTCGGCCCGCCGACGGCCTAGTAGGTCTCGCCCCCGCACTGGATTCTCATTTACGCTGCGCCCATGCTGGAAGTCATCGAGGCCCGCTGGGTCCTGCCCATCCATCCGTGGAGCGTCATCGAGGACGGAGCGGTGGCCATCGATGCCGGGAGCATCGTTGCCGTCGGAGGCCGATCGGAGTTGCAGCAGCGCTTCCCTGACGCGGCCCGAACACGGTTGCGTGAGCACGCCCTGCTGCCAGGCCTGGTCAATGGCCACACCCACGCGGCCATGACCCTGCTGCGAGGCTACGCCGACGACGTGCCCCTGATGACCTGGCTGCACGAGCGGATATGGCCCACCGAAGGCAGATGGGTCGACGAGCAGTTCGTGCGCGACGGCACCCGACTGGCGGTGGCCGAGATGCTCCAGTCGGGCGTCACCGCGTTTGCGGACATGTACTTCTTCCCGGTCGCGGCCCTCGAGGCCTGCCAGCGGGCAGGAATCCGGATCCTGTCTGGCCAGGTCGTGGTGGACGGACACACCAACTACGCCGATGGCGCCGATGACCACATCGCCAAAGCCATATCTGTGATCGAGCAGTTCGCAGGCACCCCATTGGTCCACCTGTCGTTGGCCCCACACGCCCCCTACACGGTTTCCGACGATGTCTTCGTGCGGCTCGTGGAATTGTGCGAGGAACGCGATCTTCCCCTGCACACCCACTTGCACGAGACGGTCGCCGAGGTCGAGGAATCGATTTCGCAATACGGCGTCCGGCCGGTGGCCAGACTCGACCGGCTCGGCGTGATCAGCCCCCGGTTCATGGCCGCCCATGCGGTTCACCTCAATGATGAGGAGATCGCCCTGATGGCGCAGAAGGGCGCCAGCCTCGTGCATTGCCCCACCTCGAACCTGAAACTCGCCTCGGGGATTGCTCGGCCCAGCGAGTGGTTACGCCACGGCATTCCCACCGGGGTCGGCACTGACGGTGTGGCCAGCAACAATCGGCTGGACCTGCTGTCCGACATGCGTCTGGCCTCGCTGTTGGCGAAAGGTTCGACCGGCGACGCATCGGTCATGACGGCCCGGCAAGTGCTGCACATGGCTACTCTTGGCGGCGCGCAGGCGCTGGGTCTGGGCGACGAGATCGGATCGCTGGAGCCGGGTAAGTCGGTGGGTCGCGATGATGTGACCGATGTCTGGGTGGCTGGACAGCCCCGTGTGGTGGCCGGCGAACTGACTGCCGATGACCCCGAGGAACTGCGCGCGTTGGCCAGGGGCTGGCAGGAGCGCATCAATTCGGCCTGACTCCCAGTTCCATACCGCGGCATCCACTGTCGACGAAACCCATGCTGCGGTACAACGGCACGCCCGGCTCGTCGGCGAACAGCGTGATCCAGGGGGTTCCGGGCGCGGCTTCGTGAATGCGGTCCAGCAGAGTCTGAAGGACCAGCCGGCCGATCCCCTTACGCTGGTGCGCGGGCAGCGTGGCCATGTCCGCGATGTGGAAGTACCACCCGCCGTCGCCGATCACGCGTCCCATCGCCACCGCCTCATTGTCCACGCGCACGTGCACCCACGCCCACGAGTTGGCCAACGCAGGGGCGGCCTGTTCAGCGGTCCTGGGCGTAAGTCCGCACTCTCTCCGCAAGCGCACGTACTCCGACACCGACGGGGGTTCGGGCAGTAACTGCATGCCGCCGAGTCTAAATCGGCCACGACACTACGATTCGTGGCAGAGCACCAACGCTGATCGAGCCGAGGGAGTGGCCGTGTCCGGACCGGAGAAGATCGTCGTGGTCGGGGGCGTCGCGGGCGGCATGTCCGCGGCTGCGCGTGCGCGGAGACTGTCGGAGTCGACCAAGATCGTCGTGCTGGAACGCGACCGCTACGTGTCTTTTGCCAACTGCGGGATGCCGTACCACATCGGCGGCGACATCCCCTCGCGCGACGCTCTACTCGTCCAGACCCCCACCAGCCTGGCTGAGAACCTCAACCTCGACGTCCGGGTCGGACATGAAGTGCTGGCGATCGACCTCGCTGAACGTGTTGCGACCGTTCGCGATCTGGAGTCTGGACGCACCTACTCCGAGTCTTACGACAAACTCGTCCTGGCCACCGGCGCCAGTCCGATCCGACCGAGCTTGCCCGGGATCGACTCCCCGATCGTGCACACCCTGCGCAGCCTGGAAGACATGGACCGGATCAAGGCCGTCGTGGACCAGCGGCCTGGACGGGCGGTGGTGATCGGTGGCGGATACATCGGCGTCGAGGTCGCCGAGGCCCTGCGTCATCGGGACTGGCACGTGACCATGCTGGAGGCAGCCGATCAGGTGCTCGGACCCCTGGACCCCGAGATGGCACATCAGGTGCAGGTCGAGCTGATGCGCAACGGCGTGGAACTCCACTTGTCGACCACCGCAGAGGGGTTCACGGACTCCAGCGTGCTGAGTTCGGCGGGCACCCTTCCCGCCGACTTGGTCGTCATGGCGATCGGGGTGGCACCCGACTCGCGCTTGGCCCAGACTGCGGGGCTTGACACCACCGACCGGGCAGCCATCATCGTCGACCAGCACCAGCGGACGTCCGACCCGGATGTTTACGCCGTGGGCGACTCGGTGCAGGTGACGGACACGGTCACCGGCAGGCCTACCGTCGTTCCACTGGCGGGACCTGCCAACCGCCAGGGCCGCATCGCCGCAGACCACATGTTCGGCCGATCAGCGGCCTACACCACCACGCAGGGCACGTCGATCGTGAAGGTCTTCAACATCACCGCCGGCGGCACCGGGGCCAACGAGAAGGCGCTGCGTGCGGCTGGACTCGACTACCGGCGCGTCTACGTTCATCCCAATGGCCACGCCTCCTACTACCCCGGCACGGCGGCCATGCACCTGAAACTGCTGTTCAGCCCCCAGGACGGCCGGGTGCTCGGCGCGCAGGTCGTCGGCTACGACGGCGTCGACAAACGCATCGACGTGCTGGCTGTGGCAGTGCGCGCCGGATTGACCGTATGGGACCTCGCCGAGCTGGAGCTTGCATACGCACCGCCCTACGGATCGGCGAAGGACCCCGTGAACATGGCCGGCTTCCAGGCCTCCAACTTGCTCGACGGGACCGTCGACTTCTGGTACCCGCAGGACTGGGGCCACCTGCCGGACGATGCGGTGGTGCTCGATGTGCGCTCCCCGCTGGAGAACCAGGAGTGCGCGCTGCCCGGCTCGGTGAACATCCCGCTTCAGCAGTTGCGTGCGCGACTCACCGAACTCGATCCAGCACGACCGACGTTCGTCTACTGCCGTTCCGGATTCCGTTCGTATCTGGCCCACCGCCTGCTGACAGGCAGCGGGTTCGAGCATGTCGCGACCTTGTCGGGGGGCACCTTGACCATGGAGCACTCGGTGCCCTGGTTGCAGGTGGGAGACACCCAGCCCGCCGCAGTGGTCACGTATGCCGAGGATGACTCGGAGTGCGGGCTGCGGATTCTGGAGCCGGTCCCCGCTACATCGGCTCGTTGACGATGACGACCTGACCCTGCGGCGGGTTCTTGCGAAGTTTCACGGCCGCGACGATCTCCAGCAGTGCGGTGATCAGCAGCCCCACGCCGACGACACGCACGAGCACCGTCACCGTCGCGGTCGGCCAGAGCAGGACCAGCAGCGCCAGCCCGATGAGCACGATGCCGAAGAACAGGTACACGCTGCGGTCGACGGCCTCCTTGTGCCGGACGCCGACGATCAGGTACGAGATGCCATGCGCGAGCCAGCCGATGACCACGAAGATCACCAGGATCCGCACCGAGGCTTCACTGTTGACCACACAGACCCCGCCGATGATCAACGAGGCCACTCCCGCGATCCCCAGCAGCACGCGCATCCCGCCCGGCGCCCGCGACCCGAACGCTTGCACCAGCAGCACGATCCCCGAGAGCACCAGCCATACCCCGAACAGGATCGCGACCACTCGAACCGTCGCGGTCGGCCAGAACAGCATGACTGCTCCGAGCACTGCCGTGACGATCCCCAGCGTCATGATCACGTTGGACAGCGACCGGGCACCATCCTCTGTGCTCATGGTCACCACCTGGGGCTTGAGCGGTTCTTGCGGGCCGGGCGACTGCGGGATCTGATCGGACATGTGGCCGATCGTAGGGCCTTCACAGACCGATATTTGCGCGCAACTCCGCCAGCGCGTCGTCTGCCTGTCTGCGCAGCTCGGGATCGCGTGGATCCAAGCCGGTGTCGAAAGTCACCCGCCAGGTGATGTCCGTGCCGCCCGGGGTCCGCCGTGCCACGATCCGCACACCCTTGTCGGCGCGCAATGGGACATGGTGCTGCACGACCACCGTGGCGCGCACCCGCTCGTTGACGACCTCCGGAATCCGTCCGGCATCATCGAAGACCAGGCGCACAGTCTCCCCCGGGAGCTGCACTTCAAGCACGGGTTCGTCCCAGGCCGCCCGAACCACCTCCTGCCATCCCAAAGCCTCCCGGCCGGGAAGGTGGATACGTTCCCGGGTACCCACGACCCAGCCATCGGTAGACATTGCCCAAGCCAGGGGTTTGCCCTTGCCGGCCAAGTCGACCACCTCAGCCGGCGGCCTACGCCTCATCACTGCCCACCGACCAGAACCTCGCGCAGTTCGCGGCGGTATTGCTCAAGCGCCAGGACGTCGGCGAACAGTCGCCGGTATTCGTCCTCACTGTCCACGGGGTTGATTCGCTGCAGTCGAGCTTTGACCTCCCGTAGCCGCCGGCTCGCGTCGAGTTCCAGCAACCTGGACACCGCGTTCTCCGCGAAGCGGACATCCACGATGGCGTGATCGTCGCCGAAAAGCGCTCGCGGCAGTTCGACTGACAGCGCCCGCACCACTGTTCGCACGGCGTCGTCCGGGCACTGCTGGAGAACAGCCGGGATCCAGTCGGGATCTGGCTGTGCCGGGGGGCCGCCAGCCGCAACAACCGCGGCGAAGACCTGCGCGTATTCGGGCACCGTGAAGGACTGCTGCTCGACGCTGGCGAACCAGCTGTGCACCAGGTCCGGGGTCTGCAGGGCGAGCTTCAGGCATTCCCGCTCGACCATGCCCGCCGGATCCCGCTCATCGGGCATGGCGGCAGGCGACGTCGGTCGGGCCTGCTGGGGGCGTCCCCGCGCGGCCTCGGCCTTCACCGCGTCCGACACCAGCGCCTGGTCCATACCCGTCCACCCGGACAGCAAACGCACGTATTCACTGCGCAGGATCCGATCAGGGATGGCCGCGATCACGGGGGCAGCGTTGCGCAAAGCGTTGGTCCGGCCCTCAGCGCTGTCGAGGTCGAATCCCTCGATCTTTGAGCGGACGACAAATTCGACCAGGGGAATCCGTCCGCCGATCAGATCGCGAACGGCCTCATCACCGGAGGCAACCCGTAGGTCACACGGGTCCAGACCTTCCCCGGTCACCGCGACGAACGTCTGGCCGACAAATTTCTGGTCGACATCGAAGGCCCGCAGCGCCGCCTTGCGCCCTGCCTCATCGGAGTCAAAGGTGAAGATCACCTCACCGCGGTGTTCGTCCTGGTCCAGCAGAAGCCGCCGCAGCACCTTGACGTGGTCCTCACCGAAGGCGGTCCCACAGGTGGCAACGGCGGTGTCGATGCCTGCCATGTGGCAGGCCATGACATCCGTGTAGCCCTCGACCACGACCACCTGCTGGCTGCGGGCGATCTGCTTGCGGGCACGATCGACGCCGTAGAGGACCTGCGATTTGTGGTAAACCGGCGTCTCCGGGGTGTTCAGGTACTTCGGGCCGTCGTCGTCGGGCATGATCCGTCGGGCGCCGAATCCCACCACCTCGCCGGACAGGTCCCGGATCGGCCAGATCAGGCGGCCCCGGAAACGGTCGTACGGGCCCCTATTCCCCTTCAGCGCCAGACCCGCGGTGATCATCTCCTGCTCGCTGAAACCCGCGGCCCGAAGTCGCTTCACCACGTTGTCCCACCCCGGCGGCGCAAAACCCACACCGAAGTCCGCGACGCCCGCGGTCAAGTGGCGTTGCTCCAAGAACTCCCGGGCCGGCGCTGCGGCCTCAGTGTCCAACTGGGATGCGAAGTACTGGGCTGCGAGGTCGTTGGCCTCGATGAGGCGAGTGCGCACGCCCTGCTGGCCGGTCCGGGAAGGTCCACCCTCGGCGTATCGCAGCGTGACGCCGTAGCGGGCAGCCAATTTCTCCACGGCCTCGGCGAACGTGACCATGTCGGTCTTCATCACGAAGTCGATGACGTCCCCACCGGCCTGGCAGCCGAAGCAGTGGTAGAGCCCTTTGGCCGGCGTCACGTGGAAGGACGGGCTGCGCTCGTCGTGGAACGGGCACAGACCCTTCAAGGAGCCCCCGCCAGCTGGCTTCAAGGTCACCTGGTCGGAGATCACCTCGTCGATCCGGGCACGCTCGCGCACCGTCACGATGTCTTCGGCGAGGATGCGAGCCACACCGCGATGGTACGTCGGCCGACCGACGCGCAAGTCGGCGCCGCGCGCAGGTGTGGACAACCGGCCCGTCGATCGGTGAGAGGTTGTCCACGACGTTAGAAAACCCACGCATGTGTTCGCTAACGCCCTGCACGTTCTCTAACGCCTTGCACGACGAGCCCGCGTCAGGCCCCAGCCAACTTCTCGCGCCAACGCACAATCGACAGGTCGGTCAGCGAGGCCACCTGGTCGACGACCAACCGCAGACGGCGCTGCGGATCCTCCGTGCGGTCCCACGCGTTCTGGAAGGGCCCCTGCAACGATCCGCGCCCCTTAAGAAGACCCTCCACAACGTCCTGGATGACAGCGCGCTCCCACACGTACCGGCGGTCATTGCCGCGCATGACGTGCACGAACGTGATCGCCTTGAGGACCGCCACCTCCGCGCGTGACTGCTCGGGGATCTCCAGGTCTGCCTGGTAACGCGTCAGCGGGGCCGTCCCGTGGTGCTCACGGGTGGCGGCCTGGGCCTGCCGGCAGTACCGGCGGATCAGCGACGAGGTCATCGACTTGAGACCTGCCAGGCTACGGGCGGACTCCGCAAACTCGCGGGGCCAGTACTCCTGAGCCATCACGGCCGCAAGCGCCGCATCGAGTTGCGCCTGCGACAACTCCGGGGCGTACTGCCGGCGCGCCTCAGCCACGATGTCCGCCCGCACGCTGTCATGCTTCAGCACCGCTGGGTCGAATGATCCGGAAACGATCGCGTCCTCAAGATCGTGGACGCAGTAGGCCACGTCGTCGGCCCAGTCCATGATCTGGGCCTCGAAGCATCGACGGTCGGAATCCGATGCCGTCCTCACCCAGTCGAAAACGTCCCGGTCATCGTCGTACACGTTGAACTTGCCCGTCCCGGGGCGACGGGACCACGGGTACTTGATCATGGCGTCGAGAGTGGCGCGGGTCAGGTTGAGCCCCACACTGCGGTCACCGTCGAAGACCTTGAACTCCAGGCGGGTCAGCACCCGCAGGCTCTGGGCATTACCTTCGAAACCCCCGATGGCCCGACTCAACTCGTCCAGCGTGCTCTCTCCGTTGTGTCCGAAGGGAGGGTGACCGAGGTCGTGTGCCAGTCCGGCGGTGTCCACGACGTCCGGATCGGCCCCCAGTGAGGCGCCGAGTTCACGGCTTATCTGTGCAACTTCCAGCGTGTGGGTGAGCCTCGTGCGCGGGAAGTCGTCCTGGCCGGCCATGAGCACCTGCGTCTTGGCTGCAAGCCTGCGCAGTGCCGAACTGTGCAGGACGCGGGCACGGTCGCGGGCGAAGTCACTGCGTCCGGAATAGCCGGGTTCCGGCACGAAGCGCTCGTGGTCCTCCGGGCCGTATCCCTGACCCATCTCAGCCAAGCAGATCGGGGGTCTTCCAGCGCTGCACAACCTCGAAGGCCAGCAGTCCGGCGGCCTCCCGACCGACGTACTCGGCCGTCAAGGACGTGCCATCACCCTTGCGCGTAGGGCTCAGGTGGGTGCGGAAACCGAGTTGCTCGGCGATGGCGTTGACCCGGGCCATATGTGCGGGGTCGGAGACCAGGGTCACTTCGTCCCAGCCTTCCCGCTCGGCCATCTGGGCAACTGCGACGAGGCTCTGTCGGGTGTCGCGACCAGCTTTGACCGCGGAGATCGAAGCAGCGGGCACTCCCCGCTCGGTCAGGTAGTTCAAACCAGCGCCGGCTTCGGTGAAACGATCACCTGGCTGCTTGCCCCCCACCGTGATGATCCGCGGGGCCACCGACTGCTGGTACAGCACCTTGGCATGGTCGAGCCGAGAACTCAGCACGGGCGAAGGCTCTCCGTCGTACTGCGCCGCGCCCAGCACGACGATCGCGTCACTGGCGCGACGATCATCCACGTTTCCCGATGACACGACCTGCCAACCCGCCCACACCGGAGCGAGCAGAGTCGCTGCCACCCCGACGAGCATCAAGAAGACGAGGAATCCGACGAACCTCGACCTCTTGGTGACCGTGGGACGGCGCGCGGCAACGCGGCTACGCGGGTCGATGGTCGGGGCGGACATACACTCAAGTCTCTCAGATCACCGAACGAACGTGGCGAACTGTTGTGTACGAGTCGTGTTGATTCACCCTCCGGGTGTGGACAACCGCCTCAGCCGCCGCTGACGGACAACTCCGCCTCCCGCACTGCCGACATCTGCGCCTGCGCCACGGTGCGGCTGTCGAGCCACCCCTCGGGCAGCGCCACCCGCTTGAGCCGGGAGGTTCGTCCACGCGGCGCCCCCAGCAGTTCCGGCTGGGGAACCTGATCGGGGTCGCGATCCACGACCATCCCTAGGAGATCGTCGAGTTCGGCCAGCGTCGAGACATGGGCCAACTCCAGCCGGAGGTGGCTGCGCACTGAGTAGCCCTTGAAGTACCAAGCGATGTGTTTGCGGATCTCCTGGCAGCCCTTGTGCTCGCCGAACGTCTCGACAAGCAGTCCGGCATGCCCGCGAAGAACCTCGCACACTTGGGCGGCCGTGGGATCGGGAACGGCCGGACCGCGACCCAGAGCGTGCGCGAGTTGCCCGAACAGCCAGGGCCGGCCCAGGCAACCACGGCCGATGACCACACCGGCACACCCGGAGCGGGACATCATGTCCCGGGCGTCCTGCGCGGTCCAGATGTCCCCATTGCCGAGCACCGGTAACGGGTCCAGGTCCATGACCAACTCCCCGATCGCATCCCAGTGGGCCTGCCCGGAGTACATCTGCTGCGCGGTCCGGGCGTGCAGGGCCACCCAGGTGACCCCCTCATCGGCGGCGATCCGAGCGGCATCGCGGAAGGTCAGGTGGTCGTCGTCGATGCCCATGCGCATCTTCACCGTCACCGGCCGGCCATCGGCGTTGACCACAGCCGCACGGATGATCGATCTGAACAGGTCCAGCTTCCAGGGCAGCGCCGCTCCCCCGCCCTTGCGAGTGACCTTCGGGACCGGGCAGCCCATGTTGAGGTCGATGTGGTCGGCCATGTCCTCCTGCGCGACCATCCGCACGGCTGTACCCATCACCTCGGGATCCACCCCATACAACTGCACCGACCGGGGATGCTCCTCAGCGTCGAACGAGCACATCGCCAACGTGTCGGGATTGCGTTCCACCAGCGCGCGGGAGGTCACCATCTCGCTGACGTACAACCCGGCGCCGTACTCCCGGCACATCCGCCGGAACGCCCGGTTGGTCACACCGGCCATCGGGGCAAGGACCACCGGCACCTCGAGGCGGTGATCCCCGAGCGTCAGCACGCCGGCAGGCGCTGCGCCAACCACGTGACGACCGAATCGATGCCGATCCGCTCCTGGGCCATCGAGTCGCGCTCGCGCACAGTCACAGCGTTGTCCTCGAGAGTGTCGAAGTCGACGGTGACGCAGTAGGGGGTGCCGATCTCGTCCTGGCGACGGTAGCGGCGACCGATCTGCCCGGCATCGTCGAACTCCACGTTCCAGCGCTTGCGCAGTTCAACTGCCAGGTCGCGCGCCTTCGGTGACA
>JALOLM010000386.1 GCA_025455985.1 Candidatus Nanopelagicales bacterium
GAGCCCGAGGTCGGGGTTGCGGAGACGATCTGCGCGGCCCCGGTGACGTCTATCGTGAGCGTGGCACCGACTGCCACGTCCTTCCCAGCGTTATCGAGCGCCGCGGTGAAAACGATGTCCGAACCCGGGGCCGGGGAAGGGTTGGACACCGACTGCCGGGCTTGGACGTCAGCGCCCACCTCCACGGACCCGAGATCACACGCAGGACCCACGGGTCGGGCCTGGCCTCGCTGATCGGCAGCGCTGACGCAGGCCGCGGCGGCGTCAACTGCCGGACTGCCTGCCGCCGGGCGCCGGGAGTCTGTCGGTCCGCCGTTGGCCGCCAGGGGCGCCAGGAGCGGATCTGCGATCGTGATGGTCGGGCCGGCTGCACCACACGTGCCGTCCGAGACGATGTTGCGCGCCGAGAAGGACACGGCATTGAAGCAGTTGTTGTCGTCGGGCAGGTCGGAAACCCCGCCGCTGACTATCGAGTTCTCCACGGTAATCGGGGCGCCATTGAAAGCGAACAGGTTTCCGCCGTAGGCCGCGATGGAGCCGTCATTGGTCGCCCTATTGTTGGCGATGGTGGAGCCGCGCACGGTCACACTCGCACCTGCCGTGGACATAACTCCACCGCCGAAGGCGTCAGAGCCCGGGGCGCCCGTGCTGACGGACAGGTTGTTGGAGATGGTCGAGTTCACGATCGATACCTTGGTCGAGGCGCCGGATGCGTACAGAGCACCTCCGTAGACGTCGTCCGCTGTCTTGGTCGTGTTTCCCGAGATCGTTGATTCCACGATCGACATGTCCCCCGCCGAAACGTAGACCGGGGCGTACACCGATCCCAACGGAGAATTGACCGAGTGACCAGAAACGCGCACACGAACCAATTGCGTGGCCGCCGGGCCCGTCTGGTAGACGCCCAGGCCGCCGCCGCCAGTCGCGGAGCCGTCCTGCAGCGCCAAGTCCCGCAGCGTCACGTCACCGCCAGCGATGCCGACCAAGACATGACCGGGAGTGCCCGTGATGATCGTGGACCGTGCGCCCGCGCCGGCGATGGTGACGGTCTTGGTGATCGACAACTGGGCACCCAAAGAGACGGTCATCGCGGGGACGGTGATGGTGTCCGCACCCAGCAACCCCTCGGCCTCCACCACGGCCGCGCGCAAGGTACACACCCCGCCGGCTGTGGCGCAGGTCCCATTACCGGGTGCCGCATCGGTCTGATCGCCGTTGCTGTTCACCGTGAAGTCGGCCGCACTGGCCACCGCTTGTGGTAGCACCGCCAGACCCACACCGAACAGCAGCATCAGCAGCAGTCGTCGCATTCGAAGCCCTCACCTCGTCGAGATTGATCAAGGCTAGCCGTTCGAGGTGGCGCATCCATCGGCCAGTCGTTCGGTTCGCCGGTCACGCAACAGTAGACTTACACCATAAGTACCGAGACCGGGGGTCCCGCGATGGTCAAACGAAGCCAGCCCAGACGACCACCCCTCACCCGCGAGCGCGTCCTGCGCGAGGCCGTGGCACTGGCCGATGAGGAGGGCCTGTCAGGGGTGTCGATGCGCCGCCTGGGTCAGCGCCTGAACGTGGAGGCGATGTCGCTGTACAACCACGTCGCCAACAAAGAGGACCTGCTCGACGGCATGGCCGATCTGGTGTCCGAGGAGTTCGTGGTGCCCACACCCGGCGCCGACTGGCGTGAGGCTCTACATGTCAGCGCCACCTCCGCGCATGACGTGCTACTGCGTCACCCGTGGGCGGGCTCCATCCTGGAGTCGCGGACCAACCCCGGACCCGCGCGCTTGCAGTACCTCAACGGCGTTGTCGGCGTTCTCATCGACGCCGGGTTCCCCATCCAACAGGTGTACCTCGCGGTCGTGACCCTGGACAGCTACATCTACGGCTTCGTTCTCCAGGAGACAGCCTTACCGGCCTCGCCCGATGAGGCCGCCGAATCAGCCGGCGCTTTTGTCGAGGGTCTCCCCGAGGGCGCCTACCCTCACCTGGTGTCGATGGCGGAGGTGGTCATGGACCCCGACTACGACCGGAGTCTGGACTTCGAGGCCGGGCTCACGCTGCTGCTGGAGGCGATCGCCCTGCGCCTGCCGGCGTGACGAAGCTGGGCTGAAAGGTAGCCGTGCCACCCGGGGGCGTTGGGACTATCACGAACGGCGGGAAGCAGGGCACCGACCTCCCGGCATCAGGCTTACCCTGAATATGGGGAGGGCATCATGAACGTCAAACATGCCATTCGCATCGTCACATCAATCGCGCTGGTCACCGGCCTGTTCGCCGGACCCACCATCAGTGCCACCGCAGATCCCGGACCTCCCCGCACCACGGCCGCGAAGACCGAGACCTTGATCAAGAAGAAGTGCCTCAAAGGTTTCCGGGCAGACTGGCGGAAGGTGAATTACGAGGTGTGGGCCCACGCATACGACTACTACGAGGGGCGCCGTAAGGCCGAGCAGGTCATGTTCGACCAAATGCGCTGGGTCCTTGCCGACCCGCAGGCGCACGACCTGATCCCAGTGTTCGAGCAGCAGGCGGCCGATGACCGGGCGCAGTACCAGCCTGTGGTCGCCAAGCTGCGCGACGACAACTTCAAGGACATCAAGGGCTTCCAGTCGAAGTACTTGCAAAACGGATGCCTGAGCAAGGCCGGCACCGCGATCTTCACCGATGGGATCCGCGACCTGCGGGCGAGCGTCAAAGACATCTACAAGGCCCACGAGCAGTTGTTCCGCGTGAACCTCGCAGTGCAGACAGCGCAGATGGATCTAGCGGCGCAATGCATGCAGGACGCCGACCTCGAGGCGGCCACCATCGAAGAGAACTGGCAGCGCTCGTCGAAGCACTTCCTCAGGTTGCGTCACCCGTCATGAAGCGGATGGCTTCGCCCCGCG
>JALOLM010000387.1 GCA_025455985.1 Candidatus Nanopelagicales bacterium
TGCCTCACGGTGACCTTGGAGGGACGCCGTCCGATGCTGGCCGAGGTGCAGGCCCTGGTCGCACCGACTGCAGCGCCCGCCCCCCGGCGTTCGGCCACCGGCCTTGAACTCAATCGCACGACCATGCTGGTCACTGTCACGGAGAAGGCAGGACGTTTGTCGTTGAGCAACCGCGACGTCTACGCAGCCACGGTTGGCGGGGCCAGACTGAGTGACCCCGGCGCCGATCTCGCCGTTTGTCTGGCCGTCGCATCAGCGCGCCTCGATGCCCCACTGTGGCCGGACACCGTGGCGATCGGCGAGGTGACCTTGTCCGGCGACCTGCGCGTGGTGCCCGGCCTTGGTCAGCGAGTTGCCGAAGCGGCTCGTCTGGGGTTCAAGACCGTGGTGATCCCCGCTGATGCCGGAGGCCATCCGGAGGTGGTGCGGGCCGCGGCCGGGCTCGACGTGCTGCCGATCCACCGGCTCAGCGATCTGCTCGAGGTGATGACGGCCGCGCCCATCAGTGTGTCCTCTGTCAGCTCCAGACCAGTCAACGCGCCCTTCTGAGGCAGTCGGGGCGATAATCGTTCAAAGCCCGAGGAGGACCACCCATGGAACGAGTCGCACCGATGCGCGCGGCTCTGGCCCAGGTGGCGCCGGGGACAGACCTACGGGAAGGCCTCGAACGGATCCTGCGAGGCCGTACGGGGGGCTTGATCGTGCTGGGGCACAACGAGGTGGTCGAGCAGATGTCCGGGGGCGGCTTCGGGATGGATGTCGAGTTCACCTCCACTGGCCTTCGCGAACTGGCCAAGATGGACGGCGCTGTGATCCTCGACCGCAATGATCGTGCGTGCCGCGGTGCAGTTGCTCCCGGATCCGGCCATTCCCACTCAGGAGACCGGAACCCGTCACCGTACGGCGGAGCGCGTGGCTGTCCAGACCGGCTTTCCGGTGATCAGTGTGAGCAAGTCCATGGAGACCATCGCGCTGTATTTCGACGGACAGCGCAAGGTCCTCGAGGACCCCACGGCGATCCTGGGCAAAGCCAATCAGGCTCTCGCGACCCTTGAGAGATACCGGCAACGCCTTGATGAGGTGAGCGCCACCCTGTCAGCCCTTGAGGTGGAGGACCTCGTCACGGTGCGAGATGTGCTGCTGGTGACCCAGCGCCTGGAGATGGTGCGCCGCATGTCGGCTGAGATCGACGACTACGTGGTGGAACTCGGCGTCGAGGGTCGCCTGCTCGACCTGCAGTTGCAGGAGGTCGTCAGTGGGGTGTCGGCCGATCAGGTCCTCCTGCTGCAGGACTACCTGCCCGATGCCGACGACTATTCATCCACGATCGCGATTCTGGATGAAACCGAAGACTCGGCACTGGTTGATCTGTCTGAACTGGCTGATCTGATGGGGCTGGCCAGCGACACCGAAGGTCTTGACCAACCTTTGAGCCCCCGCGGCTACCGTCTGCTGGGCCGGGTGCCGAGACTTCCGGAGGCGGTGGTTGCGCGCATGATCGAGCACTTCGGCAGCCTGCAGAAACTGCTGGCCGCGTCTATCGACGACCTGCAGTCAGTGGACGGCGTCGGTGAAACAAGGGCCCGCAGTGTGCGCGACGCCCTGTCACGACTGGCAGAGTCCTCGATCCTGGACAGATATCAGTAGCTCAGCTGAGGGTGAAGCTCAGGGGAGAACTGGAGGCATCCCCGTTGGTGGCCTCGACCTGGTAAGCGCCAGCCTCTGCTGCTGTGGGGCTTGCGCAGCCGTTGGCCGTCACGGTGCTGTCCCACGTCCCCTTGACCGCGAAGGCTTCCCCCGCCGGGATCTCCTCGACCTGTGATTCTCCGGCCTCGGTACAGGCGTCGGAGGACCACACGTCGAAGCCGCCGGACTTGATGGTGAAGGTGTTGGCGGCAGGGCCGACGTCGCGCGCGCACGCGGTCGCGCCGTTGTTGCTGATCTTCATGACGAACTCGACCGGACTGCCGACCGGGTAGGACTGCTGGGTCATCGACACCGTCACGGCGATGTCGTCGTCAAGACAGGGTGCGCCGGACACGGCTGGGGACGGCGAACCGGAGACTGACGGCGAGGTCGTGGGTGAGAGGGTCGGAAGCGGCGATGGGCTGGCGCTTGCCGATGTGGGCGCCGATGAGCCGCCGGGCGAGATGAGCCACCAGACCAGCGCCAGCACCACCAAGACACCCAGGATCACCACGATGCGTCGGCGCCAGTAGACACTGGCCGGTTCCGGACCCACCGGATTCAGCAACGAGCTCATGGCAGCCACGGTAAGCGGCCGACCGCACCGACCGACCGGGAGGGGGTGGCCCAATGCCGCGCACCGAGGAAGCGGCGACAATGGCGCAGATGGCACTCGTCGATCGCGTCGTGACGCAATGGTTCTCTGAGCACCGCCGGGAGTTGCCTTGGCGCTCGACCGACCCTTGGGGGGTCTACGTCAGCGAGATCATGCTGCAGCAGACACCGGTCAGCCGGGTGCTGCCTGCCTGGCACGAGTGGCGCCGGCGCTGGCCCACCCCGACATCGCTGGCCGACGACTCCGTCGGTGAGGCGATCAGGGCCTGGGGGCGGCTCGGCTACCCGCGACGGGCCAAGCGTCTGCACGAGGCGGCCGTGGTCATGCGTGACGAACATCGAGGGGCCGTCCCCGACACCGAGGAGGCACTGCGTCGGCTTCCGGGCGTGGGCGAGTACACCGCCGCTGCCGTGGCGGCCTTCGCGTTCGGCCGCTCCAGCGTGGTGGTCGACATCAACGTGCGTCGGTTCCTCGTGCGGCTGCATACGGGCAACGATCCAGCTGCCTCCTACAGCGCTGCCGAACGTGCCCTGGCCGAGGCGGTGTATGCCGACCTGGAGGTTCCTGCGCCGTTGTGGGCAGCCGCATCGATGGAGTTTGGTGCGCTGGTGTGCACCTCGCGAGCGCCGGCCTGTCAAACCTGCCCTTTGGCCGAAAAGTGCGACTGGGTCCCTGGCCCCAGGACGAGCAGGACCCAGGCGTACGAGGGCACCGACCGGCAAGCCCGCGGCGTCGTTCTGCACACGTTGCGCGCGGGTCCGGCCGACTCCTTCGACTGGCCCGACCCGGATCAGTTGCAGCGGGCACTCGACGGGCTGCTGGCCGACGGCCTTGTGGTGCGAGACCGCCTTTGGAGTCTGCCCGACTGAGGCTGCGGTCTAACCCATGTGGCAAACCGGCAACTAGCTTGTCGAAAAACCGCATCGCCTGCCCAGCACAGACCCCCGGCGGGAACCAATGTGGAAAACCGACAACCAAGTCGTCGAAAAACCGCATCGCCTGCCTGATAGGGGTCCGAATTCCGCAGGAGCCCACGTGGACCTGCTGTGCGAGCCGATCTGCGTACTTTTAAGGTTGGCGCTCCCCCTTGATCAACCGGAAAGGTACGCGAATTTGCCCATCTTTGCGACATTTCGGGCGCCAAACCGTACATTTCGGGTTGATCAAGGGCGGTTCAGGCCTGCGGCCAACCTGAAAAGTACACCAAAGGGCCCCAGCAGATGCCCGTGTTCAGCAACAGTCTCCCCGCGTATCGAAAACCGCATCGCACAGAACGAAGGGGGTGGGCGCCTAGGCACCCACCCCCTTCAGGTTCTGTCTCAGCCTTCAGCCGCCTCCACCGGTGGGACATCAGGAGCCGTGGCCGCGGTTGTCCCCACAAAGGTGAAGACCGCGTC
>JALOLM010000065.1 GCA_025455985.1 Candidatus Nanopelagicales bacterium
GAGTTCGACCACCCCGCCACCGGCCGCACCGTGGACTTCGTCAGCGCGTACCCAGCGGACCTGGCCCATGCACTGGATGTCATCCGGGCGGGGGATTGACGCCCGCACGATCCACGATTGGGCCGGGTGCCGTAGGGATGTGCCGGCGATCTTCTGCGGTGTGGGCCCTCTGTCCGTCGCCGAAAGTGGGCATAGGACGTGTCTTCGTGCCAGGTTCCGGCGGACGGGATGGGGTGATTTGCGGCCAAATCGGGCATGGTTTACGCACGAAGATGGCAGATTCCTGAATCAGTGTGCGGCCCGTGCCACTTTCGCGCGGCGAACTGCTTCGGCGGGCACCGCGCATGGCGCCTCGAGGCGGCGAATAGGCGACGAGGTGCGAGCCGGCATCAAGCGTGCCAGCTGGTCACTGCCTCCTCGACTGGCGAGTCTTGCCACCGCCCTGTCAGCACCTCGGCTTACTCTGGAGACCCCTCGCAACGACCGCCAAGGAGATCCATGCCGGACTCGTTCGTCCATCTGCACGTCCACACCGAGTACTCGATGCTCGATGGTGCGGCACGCTTGGACGATCTGTTCGCCGAGGCGGCTCGGCTGGGTATGCCGGCCATCGCGATGACCGATCACGGCAACGTGTTCGGTGCTTACGAGTTCTACAAGAAGGGCCAGCAGCACGGGGTCAAACCCATCATTGGTATCGAGGGCTACTACGCCCCGCAGGGCAGACACACCCGTGCGCCTTACGACTTCGGCGATGTTCCCGGTGACGATGTGGGCGAGGACGGCGTTCCGGCGATCAAGGGCAAGCAGGCCTACACCCATATGACGGTGCTGGCCGAGACGACCGAAGGAATGCACAACCTCTTCCGGCTGTCGAGTCTCGCCAGTATGGATGGGTACTACCGCAAGCCCCGCTTCGATCGGGATCTGCTCGATCGCTTCGGCAAGGGCCTGATCGCGACCACCGGATGTCCTAGCGGCGAGGTCAACATGTGGCTGCGGGCCGGCCAGTACCATCGCGCCCTGGCAGCGGCAGCGGACTTCAACGAGATCCTCGGCCAGGGCAACTTCTACTGCGAACTCATGGACCACGGTCTGGACATCGAGCGTCGCCATCGCGAGGACCTGCTCAAGATCGCGCGGACACTCAACCTGCCGCTGGTCGCCACCAATGACCTGCACTACGTGCGTGAGGAGGACGCGAACGCCCACGACGTGCTGCTGTGCATCGGCACCCGGGCCACCGTCAACGACGAGAAGCGGTTCCGGTTCAACGGCTCGGGCTACTTTCTGAAATCGCCGGAGCAGATGCGTGCGGTCTGGTCGGAGTTGCCCGAGGCCTGCGACAACACACTGCTGATCGCCGAACGCTGCAACGTCGCGTTCGACGACTCGGCCAACCTGATGCCACGCTTCGACGTCCCGCAGGGGGAGACCGAGGAGTCGTGGATGGCCAAGGAGGTCTATCGCGGCCTCGAGGCGCGCTTCGCCCCGCATCCGGTGCCCGAGAAGCACCGGGAGCAGGCCGAGTACGAGATCTCCGTCATCAACCAGATGGGCTACCCGAGTTACTTCCTGGTGACTGCCGACCTGGTCCGGTACGCGAAGAGCAACGGGATCCGGGTCGGTCCCGGACGTGGCTCGGCCGCCGGCGCGCTCATCGCGTGGGCCATGGGGATCACCGAACTCGACCCGCTCGAGCACGGTCTGATCTTCGAGCGGTTCCTCAACCCCGACCGTGTGTCGATGCCCGACATCGACATGGACTTCGACGAGCGTCGGCGCGGCGAGATGATCCGCTACGCCACCGAGAAGTACGGCGACGACCAGGTCGCGCAGATCGTGACCTATTCGTCCATCAAGGCCAAGGCGGCGATCAAGGACTCGGCGCGGGCGCTCGGGCTTCCGTATGCGCTGTCCGACCAGATCACCAAAGCCATGCCCGACCCGGTGATGGGCAAGGACATCCCGCTGTCGGGGATCTTCGACCCCAAACACCCCCGCTATGCCGAGGCCGGCGACTTCCGGACGTTGCACGACGCCGACCCGCAGGTGCAGCAGGTCGTGGCCACTGCCCGAGGTCTGGAGGGACTGAAGCGACAGCCCGGGGTGCACGCCGCCGGGGTCATCCTGTCGCGGGCCAAGTTGCTCGATGTGGTGCCGCTGTGGATGCGCGACGACGGATCGATCATCACCCAGTTCGACATGGGGGCCTGTGAGGAACTCGGCCTTCTCAAGATGGACTTCTTGGGCCTGCGTAACCTCACGGTGCTCGACGACTGCCTCACCAACATCGAGCGCAACAAGGGCGAGACTGTGGTCCTGGAGGACCTGCCGCTGGACAACGCTGAGGCCTACCGCCTACTCGGCCGCGGCGACACGCTGGGTGTGTTCCAGCTCGACGGCGGGCCCATGCGGGCCCTGCTGCGGTCGATGAAGCCGGACTCGTTCGACGACATCAGCGCCGTGCTGGCCCTCTACCGGCCAGGCCCGATGGGCGCCAACGCGCACAACGACTACGCCGACCGCAAGAACGGCCGCCAGCCGGTCACGCCGATCCACCCGGAACTGGCCGACTCGCTCGAGGACATCCTGAACGAGACCTACGGCGTGATCGTCTATCAGGAACAGGTCATGACGATCGCCCACTATCTCAAGGCGAATTACCCCACCGAGTACATGGCCGCGCTGCTGGAGTCGGTGAAGGACAACAAGGACAAGAGCGCGATCTACCTTGCGGAATGCCGCCACATGGGACTCAAGGTCCTGCCGCCGGACGTCAATGACTCGCAGTCGAAGTTCACCGCGGTTGGCGACACCATCCGGTTCGGCCTCTCAGCGGTGCGCAACGTCGGCGAGGCCGTGGTCGATTCCATCATCGCCTCGCGGGAGTCGCAGGGCCGCTTCATGGACTTCAAGGACTTCTTGAGCAAGGTCGAGGCCGGCGCATGTAACAAGCGGGTCGTGGAGTCCTTGATCAAGGCGGGGGCGTTCGACTCACTGGGCCACACCCGGCGGGGCCTGATCACTGTGCACGAGGCTGCTGTCGACGAGGCCCTGAGCACCAAGCGGGCCGAGTCGATCGGTCAGTTCGACCTGTTCGGCGACATGGCCGAAGACACCGACCTGGGCGCTGGCCTGGAGTTGCAGATCCCGCTGGGGGAGTGGGAGAAGTCGGTGCTGCTGGCTCACGAGCGGGAGATGCTCGGGCTGTACGTCTCCGATCACCCGCTGCTGGGTCTGGAAGCACAGTTGCGCAGTCTCGCCGACGGCAATATCGCTGATCTGGCCGGCTCGGAGAACGCCGACGGCAAGATTGTCAACGTCGCTGGACTGGTCACGCAGGTGGCCAGGCGGATCACCAAGGGCGGCAAGCCGTATGCCCAGATGACCGTCGAGGACCTGACCGGTGAGGTCGGGGTCATGGTGTTCCCGAAGGTGTACGAGTCGGTGTCCCCCTACTGCCACACCGACGCGATCCTGGTGATCAAGGGGCGACTGGACGCCAGTGAGGACTCACCGCGCCTGATGGCAATGGAGGTTTCGGTCCCGGACCTGTCGTTGGAGCGCAACAGCCCGTTCGTGGTGACCGTCGCTGCGCAGCAGTGCACCCCGGATACCGTCGAACGGCTCAAGTCCGTATTGAGCGCACATCCCGGGTCTACGGAGGTGCACCTGCGGATGGCCACCGGGACCCGGACCACCGTGTTGCGCCTGGACGAAGCCTTCCGGGTCACCGCCGATCCCTCGCTGGGGGCGGATCTGAAAGCGCTGCTGGGGCCCAACTGCCTTCCGGGCGCATGACCGCACCTTTGCACCCGGTCGGGGTGATCGCCCGCTACCTCGTGCTGGGGGCAGCGCTGGGAGTGCCCGTCGGTGTTCTTTGGGTCTGGTGGGCGCCCCGTGTGCAGGTCACATCGCTGGAGGGACCGGCGTTCGTCGAGGGCTACCCGCAGGGCTTCGCGGTGTCCGACCTGATGCTTGGTGCGCTCATGCTCGGTGCCGGTGTGGCAATCGGCGTGGTGGCATCGGTCCGGCTGCGCCGCACCGGATTTGTCGGTGGCTGGTCGCACGTCGTGGGAGCGATTGCAGGTGCCGCGATATGTGCGGCGGTGGCCCGGGTGACCGGGTGGTGGTTGGCGGGCCGTGATGTTCGCGAACTCGCCGACGGCATTCTCGAATTGCCGGTGACTGTGGGCGCGAACGGTGTGCTCCTGCTCGGGGTATTCTCCGCCTTGCTCGTGATTGTCATGTATGCGGCCTTCGCCCGCGATCCGGTCATGCCTGGATCGGAGCAGTCCGCGCATTCGTCGCCGTGATCAGATTCTCAGGGGTGAGTTCGAGGTCCGTCCCGCGCCGGCCACCCGACACGAAGATGGTCGAATGGTCCAAAGCGGACGCGTCGACAACTGTCGGCAACGTCTTCTTCTGTCCGATCGGTGAAATCCCGCCAACCACGTAGCCGGTGGTCTTCTCCGCGGTCTTGGCATCGGCCATGACGGCCTTCTTGGCGCCAACGGCCGAGGCCAGCGACTTGAGACTCAGTTGCGCGCTGACCGGCACACACGCCACGACCAGTTGGCCCTCCACATCGGCCACCAGGGTCTTGAACACCCGCTCGGGCTCCAGGCCCAGCGCGTCAGCTGCCTCCTGGCCGAAGGCGGTGTCGTCGGGATCGTGGCGGTACTCGTGCACCGCGAACGGGATCGCAGACTCAGTCAGCGCGACCATCGCGGGCGTGGAGGCGCGACCCTTGTCCTTCTTCTTGGCTGCCACCTGCTGAACCTACCGTGTGCGCTGGGGCGCCGACGGTCGAAGGGGAGTCAACAGGGGCGCTCCGTACGATGTACCTATGCTGCGCCGCATCGATCTCCGCCAGAATGAGGCCTTCGACGTGCCCCGCGCACTACCCGAGGGGCAGTCGGCCGCTGTCAGCCACATCATCGACGAGGTCCGCTCCGGTGGGGCGGAGGCGGTCCTGGCTCTCGGCGAGCGTTTCGACGGCGTGCGGCCGGCCAGCCTGCGTGTGCCTGCCGCGGTGATCGAAGCCTCGCTGGCGGCTCTGGATCCGGATGTCCGCGACGCCTTGACGACCGCGATCGAACGCACCACCACCGTCCACGCCGATCAAATGCCGCACCCGGCCCGAACCGCCCTAGGTCCAGGTGCCGTGGTCTCTCAGACCTGGCGACCCGTGCGCCGCGTGGGTTTGTACGTTCCTGGCGGCCGGGCGGTGTATCCGTCGAGCGTTGTGATGAACGTGGTGCCTGCCCGGGTGGCCGGTGTCGAGTCGATGGCTGTGGTCAGCCCGCCCCAGGCCGACCACGACGGCTGGCCACACCCCACGATCCTGGCGGCCTGCGCGCTGCTCGGCATCGACGAGGTGTATGCCGCCGGTGGCGCCCAGGCGATTGCGATGCTCGCTTTGGGTGTGGACGGGGTGGAGCCGGTCAACGTGATCACCGGTCCCGGAAACATCTACGTCGCCGAGGCCAAGCGGCTTCTGCAGGGGAAAGTCGGCATCGACAGTGAAGCCGGACCCACGGAAATCGCCATCGTCGCCGATGACACTGCCGATCCGGCATTCGTCGCCGCTGATCTGATCTCGCAGGCCGAGCACGATGTGGTGGCCGCCTCCGTACTGATCACCGACTCCGATGTGCTCGCTGATGCCGTCGTGGCCGAACTGGAACGGCAGGTGCCCGAGGCCAAACACGGTGAACGCATCCGTCAAGCGCTGACTGGCCGACAGAGCGCCATCGTGCTCACCGCCGACGTGGAGCAGTCGTTGTCGGTCGCCGATGAGTATGCCGCCGAGCACCTGGAGATCCACACCGCAGATGCGACTGAGCATGCCGCGAGAATCCGCAACGCTGGCGCGATCTTCGTGGGGTCGTACACCCCGGTCTCATTGGGCGACTATCTGGCGGGCTCCAACCATGTGTTGCCGACCGCGGGGTCCGCATTCCACTCCAGCGGGCTGAACGTCACGACCTTCCTGCGCAGCGTGCAGGTGGTGGAGTACGACCAGCAGGGACTGGCCGAGGTCACCGACCGCATCGAGGCGCTGGCCAACGCCGAAGACCTGCCGTCACACGCTGCGGCCGTGACGATCCGGCGGGGGGTCGCGCGTGAGTGATCTGCCACTGCGCCCGGAGCTGGTCGGGCGATCGGCGTACGGCGCGCCACAGATCGATGTCCCCATTCGGCTGAACACCAACGAGAATCCGTATCCCCCGCCGCCGGAGATGATCGCGGACATCGCTGCGGCAGTCGCGCCTGATCTCAATCGCTACCCGGATCGCGACGCGCACGAGTTGCGCGCGGCGCTGGCGGGCTATCTTTCGGCGCAGACCGGCATCGGATTGTCGTCCGCGCAGGTGTGGGCGGCCAACGGCTCCAATGAGATCCTGCAGCAGATCCTGCAGGCGTTCGGAGGACCGGGGCGCACGGCGTTGGGCTTCACGCCCGGGTACACGATGCACGAACTGATCAGCCGGGGGACCGGGACCGCCTTCGTTCCCGTGCCCCGAAACGGTCTGGATCTCCATGCGGATCAGATCGTTGCTGCAGTGCAGGAGTTCCGCCCCGATGTGCTGTTCCTGTGCAGTCCGAACAACCCGACGGGGGAGTCGTTGCCGCTGTCCGCGGTTGAAGCCGCTTACGACGCAGTGGTCGCCACGGACCGAGGCATCGTCGTCGTGGACGAGGCCTACGGTGAGTTCGCCAGTGTTCCAAGCGCTGTCCACCTGCTCCACGACCGTCCGCGACTGCTCGTGACCCGCACGATGAGTAAGGCGTTCGCGTTCGCGGGCGCCAGGGTCGGCTATGTCGCGTGCGCCCCCTCGGTGGTCGATGCCCTGCTGCTGGTGCGTTTGCCCTACCACCTGTCATCGCTGACTCAGTCCGCCGCCACTGTGGCGGTGGCCTACTCGGACCGCCTCGAAGAGCAGGTGAGGCAGTTGCGGGCGACCCGCGATGCATTTGTGGCCCGGGTGCAGGAACTGGGCTGGCAGTGCCGGCCAACGGATGCCAACTTCGTGCTGCTCGGACCCTTCGTCGATCCTGCGGCGGCCTGGCAGAGACTGCTCGCCGCCGGGATCCTGGTGCGCGATGTGGGCCTGGACAGATGGCTTCGGGTGACCATCGGCACGGACGATCAGATGGCGGCGCTGGCCGCTGAATTGACCCACTGCACCGACCTCAGGGAGACCGGATGAGTAGAACCGCACGCGTTGCGCGCGCCACGAAGGAGAGCGACGTCCTGGTCGAACTCGACCTCGACGGGACCGGGCAGTGCGAGGTCAGTACGGGCGTTCCGTTCTTCGACCACATGCTCGACCAGCTCGCGCGCCATGGCGGGCTGGACTTGGTGGTCAGGACGCGCGGTGACCTTGAGGTGGACTCTCACCACACGGTGGAGGACACCTCGCTGGCACTGGGCCAGGCCCTGCGCGAGGCATTGGGGGACAAGGCCGGTATCCAGCGCTACGGAAACGCGATGATCCCGCTGGACGAGGCGTTGGCAGTGTGCGTGGTGGACCTCTCGGGTCGGCCGTACCTAGTGCACACCGAGCCGGAACTCGTGGAGTTGATCGGTACCTACGACACGACCTTGACCCGCCACATCTTCGAGTCGATCGTGGCGACCGCCCAGATCACCTTGCACCTGCGGGTGGACTCCGGGCGTAACGCCCATCACATCGTCGAGGCGCAATTCAAAGCCTTCGCCCGGGCACTTCGCCAGGCGGTTGCCCTCGACCCGCGGATGACCGGGATCCCGTCGACCAAAGGCACGTTGGGCTCATGAAGGACGTGGTCGTCCTCGACTACGGGTCCGGCAATCTGCGTTCGGCCCAACGCGCGCTCGAAGCGGCGGGCGCGCAGGTACAGGTCACGGCCAGTGCGGAGTTGGCGGCGGCGGCCGACGGCCTGGTGGTCCCCGGTGTCGGCGCCTTCGAGTCCTGTGCCCGTGGCTTGCACAGCGTCGGTGGTGCCCGACTGATCGAACGGCGACTCGCCGGCGGCCGGCCGGTCCTGGGTATCTGCGTGGGAATGCAGATCATGTTCGAGGCCGGCGATGAGCACGGACTGGTGAGTCCGGGCTGCGCCCAGTGGCCCGGACGGGTCGAGAAGCTGCAGGCGGCGATCCTGCCGCACATGGGGTGGAACACCGTTGAGCCGCCCGCGGGATCGGTGCTCTTCGACGGCCTTGAGCAACAGCGGTTCTACTTCGTGCACTCGTACGCGGCCAAGTCCCTCGAGCTCGCCGATGCCGGCAGTGCCGCGGTCAAGCCGCCTCTTGTGACGTGGACCGAATACGGGGAACGGTTTGTGTCGGCGGTCGAGAACGGCCCCTTGTCAGCCACGCAGTTCCACCCGGAGAAGTCCGGGGAGGCTGGCGTTCGGTTGTTGCGCAATTGGATCGCGACCCTCTGAAGGCCACGCGGCACGTGCTGGCAGGGCCGGTGCTCGTCGTGATCATCGATGCCCGGCCGAAGTGTGCTGGAATATCTTCGGCAGCCCGACCGTTCCAATACCCAGAGAGGGTATAGGAGAAGACATTGGCAACCATCGACCTGACCGCAGAGACCTTCGCCGGGACCATCGAAGGCGACGGAATAGTGCTCATCGACTTCTGGGCGGCGTGGTGTGGTCCCTGCCGGATGTTCGCCCCGGTGTTCGAGAAGGCTTCTGAGGAGCACCCGGACATCGTCTTCGGCAAGGTCGACACCGAGGCCGAGCAGGCGCTGGCCGCGCAGGCCCAGATCAGCTCGATCCCGACGTTGATGGCCTTCCGCGACGGCATCCTGCTGTACGCGCAGCCGGGCGCGCTTCCAGCCCCCGCGCTGGACGATCTGATCGGACAGGTCAAGGAGCTCGACATGGACGCTGTTCGCGCTGAGGTGGCCAAACAGAACCGGTGACCATCCGCGTGCCCAACGGTGGGCACGTGCGGAGCCTGCCTAGAGTGTCCTCGTGACAGATGTCGAGTTCCGCAGCGATGTGACCGTCGAATTGGTGAGGGCCGCGGCCCAGGACGCGGACGTGCTGTTCGCGGCTCGCGTGTCCACGAAGGGTGAGTCGTCCCTGGATGACGTGGACGCCGATGCGCAGCGCTCGCAGGGCTTGATCAATTACCTGATGCGCGACCGCCACGGCTCGCCGTTCGAGCACAATTCCATGACCTTCTTCGTCAGCGCCCCGATCTTCGTGTTCCGGGAGTTCATGCGCCACCGGATCGCGTCGTACAACGAGGAGAGCGGGCGTTACCGCGAACTGCGTCCCGTCTTCTATGTGCCAGGACCGGAGCGCAAACTGGTCCAGGAGGGCAAGCCGGGCGCGTACGAGTTCGTCGACGGAACCCCCGAGCAGCACCAGATCACCGTGGAGCAGACGAAAGCCGCGTGCGAAAGCGCCTACGCCGCGTACCAGGCCATGCTGGATGCCGGGGTGGCCCGGGAGGTCGCGCGAACGGTCCTGCCGGTGGGTACCTACAGTTCCATGTACGTGACCATGAACGCCCGATCGCTGATGAACTTCCTGTCGCTGCGCACCAAGCGCCCGGATGCGGCCTTCCCTTCGTTCCCCCAGCGGGAGATCGAGATGGTGGCCGAAGCCATGGAGGACTACTGGGCTGAACTCATGCCCCTGACCCATGAGGCCTTCGAGCGCAACGGCCGGGTCGCGCCGTAGGAAGTGCGGCTGAGGGTAGCGTGGAGTCCATGGTGTCGACTTTCGGTTCGGTGATCACCGCCATGGTCACCCCCTTTGACCACGAGGGTGCCCTGGATGAAGCCGGACTCGCGGCGCTGGCCGAGCATCTGGTCGACAATGGCAACGATGGTCTGGTGGTCAACGGCACGACCGGCGAGGCGCCCACCACCTCGGATACCGAGAAACTCGAAGCAGTCCGCATCGTGCTCGATGCCGTCGGGGACCGAGCACGGGTGATCGCAGGGGTCGGGACCAGCGACACAGCTCACAGCATCGAACTGGCCAAGCAGGCCCACGCCGCCGGCGCCCACGGTTTGCTGGTCGTCACCCCGTACTACAACAAGCCGCCACAGGCTGGCATCCTCGCGCACTTCCAGGCCGTGGCCGACGCCACCGATCTGCCTGTGATGCTCTACGACATTCCCGGCAGGACGGGCGTCCCGATCGAGACGGCGACGTTGATGCGGCTGGCAGAACACCCCAACATCCGGGCGGTCAAGGACGCCAAGGGCGACCTGGTCGCCTCGGCGCAGGTCCTTGCGGGAACCGACTTGCAGTGGTTCTCCGGTGAGGACGGGCTGAACCTGCCATTGCTGGCACTAGGTGCCAGCGGTTTTGTCAGCGTGATCGGGCACTTCGTGAGCAACACGCTGGCGCAGATGAGGCAGGCGTTCGTCGCCGGCGACTGGCAGACCGCACGCGACCTGCACTTCTCGACGCTGCCGGTCAATGAGGCGGTCTTCGCGACCCAGGCCGCGATCACAGTCAAAGGTGCGCTGAACCGGCTCGGTCTGCCGGGTGGCAACGTGCGTTCCCCGCTGGTCCCGGCGACGCCGGAGCAGGTGGGGGCCGTTGTTGCTGCGCTGGGTGCGCGCCGATGAGCCAGGCTGTACCACCGCTGGCGGCCGGGGGACTGCGGGTCGTTGCGCTCGGAGGGCTCGGGGAGATCGGCCGCAACATGACCGTCTTCGAGTGCGACGGGCAGTTGCTCATCGTGGACTGCGGTGTGCTGTTCCCCGAGGAGTCGCAGCCAGGTGTTGACCTGATCCTCCCGGACTTCGAGTACATCCGGGAGCGGCTCGGCGACATCGTCGGCCTCGTCCTCACCCACGGCCATGAGGACCACATCGGCGCGGTCCCTTTCCTGCTTCGCGAGCGGGCCGACATCCCGATCTACGGTTCCCGGCTGACCCTGGCGCTGCTCGAGGCGAAGTTGCGCGAGCACCGCCAGAAGCCACCTCTGCAGATCGTCAAGGAGGGTGACACCGAATGGCTCGGAGCCTTCCGGGTGGAGTTCGTGGCGGTCAACCACTCGATCCCCGACGCGTTGGCGGTGTGCATCGACACCACGGCCGGACGGGTCGTGCACACCGGTGACTTCAAAATGGACCAGTTGCCACTCGACGGTCGCATCACGGACCTTCGAGCGCTGGCGCGGCTGGGGGAAGAAGGCGTCGACCTACTGCTCGTGGACTCCACCAACGCCGAAGTGTCGGGGTTCGTGACCAGTGAGGCGGAGATCCTGCCAGCCCTGGAACAG
>JALOLM010000388.1 GCA_025455985.1 Candidatus Nanopelagicales bacterium
GGTCCGGCGGGTGGGCCCGGCGCCGATAAGCAATGCGGAAAACCGGCAATGTAGTTGTCGGAAAACCCCACGGGTCCCGCGGGTAGGCGCCCGGCCGAACGCTTACCGATCCCCGCCCGGCACCCACAGCACGTCGCCGCCGGGGTTAGCCACCCGGCCGAGGATGAACAACAGGTCCGAGAGGCGATTCAGGTACTGCGCCGTCAGCGGGTTCATCGCGTCGCCGTACTCGTCAAAAGCCCGCCAAGTGGCCCGTTCCGCGCGGCGGGTCACCGTCCGCGCCACGTGCAGCAGAGCCGACGCCTTGGTCCCGCCGGGGAGGATGAACGAGCGCAGGTTGGGCAGATCGGCGTTGAACCGGTCGCACTGCTCCTCGAGGCGGTCCACGTAGTCCTGGGTCACCCGCAGGGCGGGGCCGTCACCTCCCAACGGGGTGCAGAGGTCGGCGCCAACATCGAACAGTTCGTTCTGCACGCGTGACAACACCGGCACCAGGTCTGCCGGCGGATCGCCCAGGGCCAGCACCACGCCGATCGCGCTGTTCGCCTCATCGACGTCGGCATAGGCCTCCAAGCGCAAGTCCGTCTTCGTTGTGCGACTGAAGTCGCCCAGGGACGTCGAGCCGTCGTCGCCGGTGCGGGTGTAGATGCGGGTCAGGTTCACCATGTTTCGACCCTAAGCCAGTCACCGGACTCCCGCGATCAGCCAGCCCGCGTCCTGGACGGCAGGCGTGGCGATCCCGCGGCCGCGCGCGTTAAGGCAGAATGGCGGCCATGGTGGACGTACCCGAAATCAGCCTGACTTCGCGCGTGGCGACCATGGCCTCGATGGCCAGTATCGGCATGTCGTACCAGCCGGGTCTGCTGCCCCGCAGCACCGGCGATCAGGCCATCCTCACCGGGCTGACGAGCGCGGTCAACTATGGCCTTGTGGCGACCACCGGTGCCGCGGTTGAGGGCATCGCGACCGCAGTTGTGGGCCGTGAGCGGATGCAGCAACCGGGAGCGGCGGCGGCCACACATGCAATTGCTCACGCTGGTGCGGCAGCGGCTGGGGTAGCCGTCTGGAGGCTGTTGCCGCGGCGTCCCGGGGAACCGGTGAAACGCGCGGCGCTGCGAAGTAGCGCGTGGATCACGGCTCTGACTGGCGTCACCGGGTTACTGGCGGCCGGCACCCTCGGAACGGCCGAACTACTCGAGGCGCGCACCGGGCGCAACTTCCGGCGCCTCGTCGGCCCCGCAACGTTGGCACTGGCCACCGCGGCTGCGGTCGGGCTCACAGCCCGCAATCGTCGCGACGCCAAGCGTGACCTGCTGCCGCCGCCGGTGGATCCGCGACCGTTGTCCTCCCAAGCCGCCGCTTACGAAGAGCGACAGGCCGCCAAGTATGAGCAAGTCCCGCCCTTGAGCAGGTCACTGCTTTTCGGACTGGGGGTCAGCGCCGGCCTGCAAGGGGCGGCCTTCGTGGAATCGCTGGTGTCCGAGGGGATCGCCCACGGTGTGCGCAAAGCGGCGCCGGCCCTGGCTCCCTTCGCCGGTCTCATCGGGCACGCGACGACTCTGGGGGCAGTGGGCGCGGCCGCGGTCGTAGGGCTCGAGTACGTCAATAGGCAAGCTGACGCCGGTGGCGCGGCTATTGAGGCGGCCTACAACAAGCAGCCCACAATGCTCACCGTCTCCGGTGGGCCGGGCTCGCAGGTGCCGTTCGACACCCTGAGCCGCGAGGGTCGTCGTGTCGTCAACATGGCGCTGTCGGCCTCGGAGATCCAAGAGGTCACCGGGAAGCCGGCGATGGACCCGATCCGCGCATTCGTGGGCCTGGCATCGGCGAACCTCGTCGACGAGCGGGTGGACATCCTGATGCGCGAACTTGAGGACCTCGGGGCCTTCGAGCGCAAAGTCCTCTGCTTCTGTTCGCCCACCGGTACCGGGTATCTCAACTACGCGATGATGGAGTCGCTGGAGTACCTCACCGGTGGCGACTGCGCCACATTCGCGCTGCAGTACTCACTGCGGCCGTCCTTCATCTCGCTGGACCGGGTCTCGATGGGCCGCGAGCAGAACCGGGCGATGCTGCACGCGCTCACGTGGCGGCTGCGGGCCATCCCGCAGGAAAAGCGCCCGAAGTTCGTCGTCTTCGGGGAGTCCTTGGGCGCCCACACCATGCAAGATGCCTTCCTGCACGAAGGGATGAGCGGTTTCGCGCGGGCGGGTGTGGATCGAGCGCTGTTCATCGGCACCCCCGCTGGCAGCGGCTGGGCGGCGCGCTGGCGCACCGATCCCGAGCGCCGCGACCCGGACGGCCAAGTAGTCGAAGTGGCCAGCATGGCCGAGTTCGAGGCACTGCCGGAAGAGGTCCGGGAGAAGGCCAGGATCTTCCTGGTGAGTCACCACGAGGACCCCATCGTGAAGTTCAGCCCGGAGGTCGCCGTGGACGTGCCGGCCTGGCTGCAGGAGCCCCGCGAACCCGGCGTCCCCCGGGGAATCCGCTGGCGACCGGTGGGGACGTTCATCAACATTGGGGTCGATCTGAAGAACAGCACCGATGTTGTGCCGGGAGTCTTCGTCGCTCGCGGGCACGACTACCGGGCGGATCTGGCGGAGTTCACCTCGCTGGCCTACGACTTGCCGACCGACGAGGCCACGATGGCGGCGATCGAACGTGCCCTGCGCGCTCGCGAGCTCGAATGGGCGACCGACCGGGTGCAGGCCGAGCAACTGCAACGGGCCAGCGAGGCCCTGCAGCGCCAACTCGCCCAGTGGGGAATCTCAGACAGTTCCTCGTCCGCCACCGCACCCGTCGCATAACCCGTGACCCTCGACCTCGTCGTCCTGGGTCTGTTGATCATTGTCAACGTCCTGAAC
>JALOLM010000389.1 GCA_025455985.1 Candidatus Nanopelagicales bacterium
CGGCTGCGGATCGGGCTGAGTGCGCACGGAATCGATGTGGTGACCTCGTGACGGACGCCACCACGGGGCGCGGCTGGACCGACGAGCGTCGGGAACGTGAGCGGGTCCTGCTGAGCCAATTGGCCGGGCTGGCTGAGGACGACCAGGCACGCACGGGCGTGCGCGACGAACTGGTCACGATGCACCTACCGCTGGTGCACCATCTCGCCCGCCGGTTCCGCGACCGCGGGGAGGCCCACGACGACCTCGTACAGGTGGGGACCATCGGGCTGATCAAGGCCGTCGACCGGTTCGATGTCGAACGCGGAGTCGAGTTCTCCACCTACGCCACGCCAACCATCGTGGGCGAGATCAAACGGCACTTCCGGGACAAGGGATGGTCGGTACGCGTGCCGCGGCGCCTGCAGGAACTGCGGCTGGCGATCACGCGCGCCACCGAGGAACTCTCCCAGGATCTGGGCCGCGCGCCGACCGTCAAAGAACTGGCCACAAGACTCGAGGTCGGCGAGGACGACATCCTGGAGGGACTGGAATCGGCCCAGGCCTACAGTGCGATGTCCCTGGACGGCGCCGGTGGCGATCCTGAGGGTGGCAGTCCTGCCCTGATCGACACGCTCGGCTCGGACGACGCGGCGTTGGCCAATGTCGAATACCGCGAGACCCTCCGTCCACTGCTCGAGGCCCTACCAGAACGCGAGCGGCAGATCATCATTCTGCGGTTCTTCCACAACAAGACCCAGTCGCAGATCGCCGAAGAAGTGGGGGTCTCGCAGATGCACGTGTCGCGGCTGCTGGCCAAGTCGCTGCGGACCTTGCGCTCCGGGATGGGCACGCAGGCCTGAGGGTCCGCTACCCCGCGGTTCGCCGCACGAAAGTGGCACGCCGCGAAGCCCGATTCAGGAATCTGCCATCTTTGCGTGGGAATCACGTCCGATTCGCGGCATATAGGGCGATCCCGGCCGCTGAAAGGTGGCAACAAGACCCGCGCCGTGCCCACTTTCAGCGGCGCCAGTCCAGCAACCTCAGTCCAGCAGGTCGGCGCCGGTTGCCGGCCGCAGGGTCAGATAGATCCCCAGGACACTGACGACAACGATCGCCACCCCGGCCGCCACCGCAGCACCGTCGCCTTCCAGGAACAGCCACGCGCTGATCAGCCCGAACACCTGGGCCAACACCATCGGGGTGCGGGCCAGGCGACTGCGCCGCCACAGTCCGCGCGCGATCAGGCCCATGCACAGGGCGAACAACAGGTAGATGATCACCTCGGCCAGCGGTGAGGCGCCGGTGTTCGTCCCCCGGGTGTTGAACGAGGCGATCCCCAGCGACGCCGCGAAGATCACCAGCACGGCCGCCTCCAGTCCGGCGACAACCGCGGCCTGCCGGGCCGGCGACAATCCCTGATCCACTCTGCGAATGTACCGGCCGCTACGGTGGGTCGGGTGCGAGGCCTTCTCGTGGTCAATCCCAAGGCGACCACCACCACCGACACCACCCGCGACGTGTTGATCAGCGCACTTGCCGACAAGTTCCACTTGGAGGTCGTGACCACCACTCATCGCGGCCACGCTCTGGAACTGGGCCAGCACGCGCGCGCCGAGAACATGGACTGCATCCTGACGCTCGGCGGCGACGGCACCGTGCACGAGGTGATCAACGGCCTGCTCGCCGACGGGCCGACCGCGGGCCTACCCGTGCTGGGGACGGTCCCCGGCGGCAGTGCGAATGTCTTCGCCCGCGCTCTGGGTTACCCGCAGGACGCCGTGGAGTCCACGGGCCTGCTGCTGCGAGCGATGCGGGAGGGCAAGACCCGCACCATCGGACTGGGCAAGGCCGACGAGCGGTACTTCACCTTCACCGCCGGATTGGGCATCGACGCGGAGATCATGCACCGGATGGAGGCCGCTCGCGCCGACGGCAAGACGGCCACCCCCACGCGATACTTGGCCACGACCCTGCGGCAGTTCTTCGCCGGCACGAACCGCAAGGAACCGGCACTCGTTCTCCACCGCCAGGGTGAGGACCCCATCGAGGGTGTCTTCCTGGTGATCGTGCAGAACACCTCACCGTGGACCTACTTCGGCAGCCACCCGATCAACCCCTCACCCAAGGCCTCGTTCGATACCGGCCTGGATCTGTGGGCGACCCGATCCCTCAAGGTGCCGGCCGCACTACGCCTCGGGGCCCGCATGGTGTTCAGCCGTGACCGCGGCAGCCCGAAGGCCACCGTGGCGTGGCACGACGTCGACGAGTTCCGGATCACGGCCACCCGGCCCACATCGATGCAGATCGACGGTGAAGTCACCGGCGACATCACGGACGTGACGTTCACCTCAGTCCCGGCAGCGCTCAGGGTCTACGTTCCGTAACTCTTCGTGGTCGAATGACTGCACAACGCCACAAAAAGGGGCGCTTTGGAGCATTTCGGTCCCCGCCGGTGCGGAATGTGACGCAGAACACACCGCCGTGACAAGACTTATACCTCTCAAGGCTTGTGCATCCGTTCACGTTGTGTGAATCTGAAATCGCTGGAGCGCAAGATACGCCACAGCAAAAAGCCGGAGAGCACCACCCCCCATAAGGGCGCCCGCTGGCGACTGCTACAGCCACGTTGGCTACCCGGGGGGGCAGCCTGAGACCTAGGAGGTAACGCATGGACTGGCGCGCTGACGCTGCCTGCCGTGACGAAGATCCGGAGCTTTTCTTCCCGCTGGGAGACACCGGCCCTGCACTGCTGCAGATCCAGGACGCCAAGGCGGTCTGTCGTTCTTGCGCCGTGGTCAGCGATTGCCTCACCTGGGCCATGGAGTCCGGCCAGGACTCCGGAATCTGGGGAGGCATGTCGGAGACCGAGCGTCGCGC